>JBBQNA010000086.1:0-12881 GCA_038329515.1 Candidatus Limnocylindrales bacterium
TACGCGAAGTAGCCCCCACGGACGACCGCCGGCCCGTCGCCCGCACCCTCGCTGCGGACCTGCTGCCGCCGGTCCCGGAGCGACCCGGTCGGGATACCCTGCGGGTGCTCATGATCGGCGACGTCATCGGCAAGCCGGGGCGGGTGGCCCTGGACCAAATCCTCGGCACGTTGCGCGAGGCACGCGGCATCGACTTCGTGACCGCAAACGGCGAGAACCTCGCCGGCGGCATGGGCCTGACCATCTCGACTGCCCGCAGCCTGTACGACGCCGGTGTCGAAGTCATCACCAGCGGCAACCACATCTGGGACAAGCGGGAGATCATCCCCGAGCTCGATCGCGACGAGCGGATCCTGCGACCCATCAACTACGGCACCACCGGCATCCCGGGTCGCGGATGGGGCATCTTCCACGCCCTGGATGGCACCGAGGTCGCGGTGGTCAACGCCCAGGGTCGCTCCACGATGCAGCCGATCGACAACCCGTTCCACGACCTCGATCGGTTGCTGGAGGATGCCGCGGATGAGCTGCCGGCCATCCGGCTGGTGGACTTCCATTGCGAGCTGACGAGCGAGAAGACGGCCTTCGGCCTGCACCTCGATGGTCGGGTGAGTGTCGTCGTCGGCACCCATACCCATGTGCCGACCGCCGATGAGCGGATCCTGCCCCGTGGCACGGGCTACGTCAGTGACCTGGGCATGACGGGGCCCCTGGACAGCGTCATCGGGTTCGCGCCCGAAACGGTGCTGCCGCGCTTCCTGACCGGGCTACCGACGCGCTTCGAGGTGGGCAGCGGCCCGGTGGTGTTCAACGCCCTGCTCGTCGATATCGAGCCGGCGGAGGGACGAGCCATCGCGGTGGAGCGGATCCGGCGCATCATCGAGGTATGACCACGCTTCGACGGAATCACGTGGACCTGCATTGCCACACCCGGCGATCGGATGGCATCCTGGAACCCGTCGTGCTCTACGAAGCGATGCGCGACTGGGGCCTGCGTCTCGCGGCGATCACCGACCACGACACGCTCGAAGGGTACCGAGAGCTGCGGGCTGCGGGCCTCGGGGCCGCTGCGTCGCCCGCTGGACCCAGGCTCATCCCGGCACTGGAGATCAACACTGTCGGCAACGTGGGCATGGAGGAGCACGGCCTGGGTCGCACCCACGGGGAGCTGCACATCCTGGGCTTCGGTGTGGATGCGGACGATGCCGGTCTGGAGGCGGCCCTTGATCGGCAGCGCCGTTCGCGGGAGATCCGGATCGACCTGACCCTGGCGCGGCTGCGGGAGCTGGGCGTCCCGGTCGACGTGGAGTTCGCGTCCCTGGGCCTGCCGCTGACCACGTCGCGCGGCCGGCCGCACGTCGGCGAGGCGCTCGTCCTGGCGGGCAAGGCAACGTCCATCCAGGATGCATTCGACCGATGGCTGTCGTACGGGCGACCAGCGTATGTGCCGCGACTGGGGATGGGACCGCGTGAGGCGCTCGACGCCATCCGCGGTGCCGGTGGCCTCGCCGTGCTGGCGCACTCACCCACGGCGCCCGATCACGCCGACGACGTGGCTCGTCTCGAGCGCTGGGGCCTGTCCGGCATCGAGGTCTACTACCGCAGCTTCGACAACGCTACCGTGGCGCGCATGACCGACTTCGCGACACGAACCGGCTTGCTGGCCACTGGCGGCAGCGACTTCCACGGCCAGGATATGGCCTATCGGGATACGGCGACCCGCACACGGGTGCCGGACGACGTGGGTGACACGCTGCTCCAGGCCATCGGCTTGGCTGCCTGATGAGCAGCCGTACCTTGCCCATGCTGGAACTGGCGCCCGCGCCGGCACGGCAACGATCCGCGGCGGCAGACGCAATCGATGCCCGGCTGACCGAGTTCCTGACAGACGACCAGGTCCTGCCCCGCTTCCACGTCTGGACGCTGGGCTGCCAGATGAACCACTCGGACTCGGAGGAGATGGCCGGGGCACTCCTGGCTGCTGGTTGCGCCGAGGCCGATGGCCTCGACTCGGCCGACCTCGTGGTCATCAACAGCTGCGCCATCCGGGAAGCCGCGGAGCACAAGGTCATCGGCCGGATGGGTGCCCTGGCCAAGCTGAAGGCGGCCAATCCCGCACTCCGCGTCGTGCTCACGGGCTGCTCTGTGCGCGCTGACGCGACGATCGACCTGCGCCGTCGATACCCCCAGGTGGACCTATTCCTGCGGCCCGACCAGGAGCCGGAGCTGACCGTGCGCCTGGGTCTGGGCACAGCAACGTCAACAGCGGCACTCGCCGACCCGACGACCCTGCAGCGGGTCGGCCGGTCCGTGGCAGCCACCGCCGACCGATTGCCGGGCACCCGGGCGGCGGCAGTGGAGGAGGGGACCATCCTCCGCCGCGGCGGCACCCAGGCGTGGCTGCCGGTCATCTATGGCTGCGACAAGACGTGTACCTACTGCATCGTGCCCTTCAGCCGGGGACCGGAACGCAGTCGGCCGTTCGACGACATCATCGCCGAGGCGCGCGCGCTCGCTGCCGGCGGGGTCCTGGACGTCACCCTGCTGGGGCAGAACGTCAACTCCTACGGCCACGACCTGCAGCCTGATGCGCGTTTCGGTGATGTCCTGGCCGCGCGCACGCTGGGACGGGACCTGCCACTCGACGGGCGGCCGGACATGGCCGCCTTGCTGCGGGCCATCGATGGCATCCGGGGCGACGATGGACGGCCGTCCATCCCGCGAGTCAGGTTCGTGACGTCCCATCCGTGGGACCTGTCGAGCCGGCTCATCGATGCCATGGCCGCCTGCGAATCGGTCTGCGAGCACCTCCACCTGCCGGTCCAGGCGGGCGATGACGGGGTGCTGCACCGGATGGGCCGGCAGTACACCGTGGCGGCGTACCTGGACCTGGTCGGTCGACTCCGGGACGCAGTGCCGGACATCGCACTCACGACGGACATCATCGTGGGCTTCTGCGGCGAGACCGACGCCCAGTTCCAGCAGACCCTGGAACTGTTGCGGACGGTGCGCTATGACAGCGTGTTCGCGGCAGCCTTCTCACCCCGAGCTGGCACGCCTGCCAGCCGCCTGCCCGACGACGTGCCCGCGGACGTCAAGCGGGAACGGCTCAACGCGCTCCTCGATCTCCAGGAGGGCATCGGCCACGAACGCAACCGGGCGTGGGTCGGCAAGCAGGTCGAGGTCCTCGTGGACCAGGTCCGACCACCCCGCTCGCACGACCATGATGCCCCCGGCGACGCGCCTGCAGCACGGGTGGCCGGCCGGACGCGCCACAACAAGCTGGTCCATCTCGACGGTGGTCCGGAGCTCGTGGGTCGGTTCGTGGAGGTGCTTGTCGAACATGCAGGCCCATATGCGCTGACCGGCCAACGGATCGGCCGGGACGCCGCCAACGACCGCGGGAACGCCTGACGAACGCGGCCGCGCT
Source organism: Candidatus Limnocylindrales bacterium (assembly GCA_038329515.1). Taxonomy (GTDB): domain Bacteria; phylum Chloroflexota; class Limnocylindria; order Limnocylindrales; family CSP1-4; genus JAFMJV01. Next base: position 3,431 of record JBBQNA010000086.1, read on the forward strand.
GCCGCCACTCGTCGTCATCGGCGGTGCAACGGCAACGGGCAAGACCCGCCTGTCGCTGGCTATCGCTGCGGCCCTCGACGCGGAGATCGTGAGCGCCGATTCTCGACAGGTGTATCGGGGTATGGACATCGGCACGGCCAAGGCCACGGCCGCCGAACGCGCGCAGGTGCCGCATCACGGCCTGGACATCGTGGCGCCCGATGTCCGCTTCACGGCAGCAGACTTCCGTCGCCATGTCCTGGGGGTGCTGGCGGGCATCGCGGAGCGCGGACGCCCTGCCGTGCTGGTCGGTGGTACCGGGCTGTATCTCCGGGCCGTGGCACGGGGCCTGCCCATGGACTCGACGGGTCACGACCCGATGGTCCGCGATGAGCTCGAGGCGCGACTCGCGTCCGAAGGGCTGCCATCCCTGCTGGCAGAGCTCCGCGTCCTCGCCCCCTCCGCGTACGAGCGCGTCGACCGGGCGAACCATCGGCGGGTGATCCGGGCCATCGAACGCGCGCGCCTGGAAGGGGACGTGCCGCCTCCCGCACCGGAAGGCTACCCGGCGCCCGTGGCGTGGTTGGGTATGACACCCGGACCCGACCATGCCCAGGTCATCGAGGCACGCGTCCGCAGCCAGTTCAGCGGCGGTCTCCTGGAGGAGGCAGCCGCCCTCCGCGACCGCTATGGCGAGGACCTGGTGCCGTTCGGGGCGATGGGTTACCGGGAAGCCTTCGATGTGCTCGCCGGGCGAGCGACCATCGAGGCGTCGATCACTCGCACCGCGGAACGGACCCGCAGCTATGCCAGCCGCCAGCGGACCTGGTTCCGCGCCGAACCCGACATCCACTGGCTGCCGCCACGACCGCACGGTCTCGAGGCGGCACTGGCAGTCGCCAGGTCTGTCCTCCGACCGTGACACATCGGCGATGCGTTCCGGCCACCGGCCGCGTCTGTCGGAGGTGATGGAACTCGCGCCGGTCGAGAGCGTCGCCGATGCGACCCAACAGCTGACCCCGGACCCGCGGATCCTGGAGCTGATCCAGAACCAGCATGGCGCACCGACGGCAGCCGGTCGGACCTCGTCTGGCCCGCCTACTATCGTGCGGTCTTTGGTGGTGACGGCCTCACCGACCTGGCCATCATCGATGCCCGCAAGACCATCGTCATCCGGGCCGGCGATCGGATCACGGGCGCCTGTGTGACATCCGACCCTGCCGTCCTGCTCCTGGCGCCGCCCTTCCGATAGCCGATTGCGCTGCTATGATGATGAAGATGTCATCATCAACGGGCCCATCCAACTCCCCGGTCCCCCGCCGACGGGCTGCTGGAAGGATCATCCTGCACGCGCGGCGACGCGCCGGCCTGACCCAGCGCGCCCTGGCTGCGGCATCGGGCGTGCCCCAGGAGACGATCGCGCGCATCGAGACCGGCACCACGCAGCCGCGCTTCGACACCCTCGATCGATTGCTCGAGGCGTGCGGCTTCGGCCTGGAGATCATGCCTCGCCTGGGCATCGGGGTCGACCGGACGCTCATCGGGTGGATGCTGCGGATGAGCCCGTCGGAACGGCTCGCCCAGGGACGCCGGGCAGCCCTGGACATGGAGGCGCTCCAAGCCGCCGCGACTCGATCTCGAGCTTCTGATGGCCAGTGACAACCTTGCGATCATCCGGGATCTGCTCGACGAGCGGGTCGACTTCATCATCATCGGTGGCGTGGCTGGGCAACTCCTGGGCTCGCCCATCGTCACCTTCGACCTCGATGTCTGCTACTCCCGAGACCGGGCGAATCTCGGGCGCCTCGTGCGTGTCTTGACGAACATCGGAGCCCGCATGCGAGGTGCGCCTACCGAACTGCCCTTCCGGCTCGACGCGCAGACGCTCTGGAACGGGGACTCGTTCACGTTCGACACAGCGCATGGCCCATTTGACATCCTGGGCACACCGTCTGGTACGAGCGGCTACGACGACCTTGCAGCAGGTGCCGTCGCGGTGCAGCTCGACGACCGCCGTGTGCTCATCGCCTCGCTCGATGACCTGATCCGGATGAAGCGGGCCGCCGGCCGCCCGAAGGACCTGCTGGCGATCGAGGAGCTTGGCGCTCTGCGCGAGGAACTGGACCGAAAGGGGAGCCGCCCATGAGATCGGGCATCGTCCTCAACGCCGGAGGTCCCCGCGAGTTAGCGGAGCTCGCCGCTCGGGCCGAGCAGGCCGGTGCCGACCGCGAGCGGTCGCTGGCCCGCGCCCGGATCGATGCCGGACCACCCCGAGTATCCTGAGTCATATGTCCCGCACCACGATCGATCTCGTCCCATCCACCGAGCGCGCCGTCCTCGTCGCCGTCGACACCGGTGACGACGAGGGCTGGACGGCCGAGGACTCGCTCGCAGAGCTGGCCAGCCTCGCCGATACGGCCGGCGCCACCGTCGTGGGTGCCGAGTGGCAGAACCGCCGCCACGCCGACCCCAACTGGTACCTGGGCAAGGGCAAGGCAGAAGAGCTGGCCACGGCAAAGGCCGAGACCGGGTTCACGCTGCTCATCGCCGACGACGAGCTGAAGCCCAACCAGCAGAAGTCACTGGAGTCGGTCGTGGGCGTCAAGGTCCTCGACCGGAGCGGCCTGATCCTGGACATCTTCGCCCAGCACGCCCGCACCCACGAGGGACGCCTCCAGGTCGAGCTGGCCCAGCTGGAGTACCAGCTGCCGCGGCTGACCCGTCTGTGGACCCACCTGTCGCGGACCGGCGGCGGTATCGGCACCCGAGGCCCGGGGGAAAGCCAGCTGGAGACCGACCGGCGCATCATCCGGACCAAGATCAGCAAGCTCAAGGAGCGCGTCGAAGCCGTCCGGCAGCAACGTGAGACGACCGCCCGGGCACGCGACCGCCGCCTGGTGCCAACGGTGGCCATCGTGGGCTACACCAATGCGGGCAAGTCCTCGATGCTCAACGCACTCGCTGGCCAGATCGCAGCGGTGGCCGAAGACCGGCTGTTCGCGACGCTCGACCCGACCAGCCGCTCGGTGAAGCTGGGTGACGGCCAGTCGGCCATCCTCACCGATACCGTGGGCTTCATCCACAAGCTGCCGCATCAGTTGGTGGATGCCTTTCGGGCGACCCTCGAAGAGGTCACCCGCGCGGACGTGCTGCTGGAGGTCGTGGACGCATCAGACCGGCACGCACCGGAGCACCGCCAGACCGTGCAGGGCGTCCTGGATGAGCTGGGCGCCGGCGAGAAGCCCCGGTTGGTCGTCTACAACAAGGCGGACCTGCTGGTGCCCGCAGCCGCGGATGCCACCACGGTTGCGCCGGTCGTGGCCGGATCGGTGCTCGCCTCGGCCAGCACCGGTTTCGGCCTGGAGACGCTGCGGCTCCAGCTGTCGACCCTCCTCGCGGACCTGTGGGAAGAGATCGACGTCTCCCTGCCGTACACCGAAGGCGAGTTGCTGGCCCGTGTCCGGGAGCGCGGCACGGTCGAGATCGACTACCGTTCGCATGACGTCCACATCACGGGCAAGGTCGTGCCGTCGCTCGCGGGCGAGCTGCGGGCGGCCGCCGCGCGGGCACATCCGGCACCCATCGCGAGCTGACACCGGAACCACGATGACCGGCGGCGCGTCTAAGCCAAGACTCCGACAACCCCGTCGACCATCAGGAGGTTCCACCATGACCCGGACACCACGGCCCACGCGACACCGTTCCCGGCTCGCCATCGGCCTCATCACCTCGCTGCTGACGCTGGTGCTCGCGGCATCGGCCGCCAGTGCCCAGGGAGCATCACCCGCCGCCTCGGGCGGACCGGACACGCCCGTCTCCAGCGGACCGATGGAGCCCGGCGTCGTTGGTGACGGCGCCGCGATCGCGGTGCCCCAGGACGGCCTCACGGACATCCGCACCCAGGGCTGGGACCACATCGATGTCGCACCCGACGGACGGACCCTGACGGTCTACTTCTATAGCGGCGTGGATACCTGCTACGGGCTGGCCGGCGTGGACGTGACCACCGTCGACGGCGTCGTGACCGTCGCGCTCCAGGTCGGTACCCAGCCGGGCGTGGAAGTCTGCATCGAGATCGCCCAGCTGTACAAGACCATCGTCGTGCTCGACAGCCCGGTCATCGGGGGCGGGCTCAGCGCCTGACCCTGACTCGCACATCTCCCAGGCCTGGCGGGATCCCGGGGCCGACCTACGCGCCCAGGGCGACCGCCAGGCTCAACAGGCACAGCGCGCAAACGACCGGCGTCATCACCAGCCGCTCGGCGCGACTGCGTGACGCCAGGTTCATGAGCGTGCCCACACCGAACAGGACGACCAGTGCCCACGTGCCGATACGCGGCAGCTCGTCGTTGGCGATGACGTCGATGACGCCCGCGCGGTCCAGCAGCAGGACCGCGCACAGCGCATAGATACCCATCGAGACCAGGCTTGCGATCCGCAGCGGCCGGGGCAATACCCGGTGGGCGCCGCCCCAGGCCAGGTGGCCGATGGGAGCCCCACCCGCCAGTGCCAGTTGGAACGCGGCCAGTCCGGCGAGGATCACGGCAGCCACGACCGCGGCTGAGCCTGTCACGGTTCCCGGCACGCAGTCGGATCCCAGTACATCTTCAGATCGCGCCTTCCGTGGCCATCCGTGACCGTCCCTGGAGTGCCCGCAGCCGGCGCATGACCGAGCCTTCCGCAGCCATACTGTCGTGCAGTTCCCGGTAGAGGGCATAGCCCTCGTCCCAGGCACCCCGGTCCCCGGTCGATGGCGTATAGACGTCTGGCCCCAGATGGGCCATGTGCGCAGCTGCATCCGTGATGGTCTCGTAGCCACCAGCCGCCGCCCCCGCCGCGACGGCGCCGAACATCGCGGCACCCAGGGCAGGCGCCTGACGGGAGGCGCTCACGCGTACCGTGCGACCCGTGATGTCCGCCGTCAATCGCATCAGCAGCCGATTCTGGAACGGCAGGCCACCACACGCGATGATGCCTTCGACCGGCACGCCCGAATCCTCCAGCGTGTCGATGATGACCCGGGTGCCGTACACCGTGGCCTCCAGCAGCGCCCGGTAGATGTCGGCCGGGCGGGTGGCCAGGGTGGCGCCCAGCAGCACCCCGGTCAGGTCCGCGTCCACCAGGACGGAGCGGTTGCCATTCCACCAGTCGAGCGCGACGAGACCGGACTGACCCGGCCGCAGGCGGGACGCATCCGCTTCCAGCTGCGCGTGGAGCCCGCCCTGGTCGCCACCATCACCACCCGCCAGGGTGCGCGCCCACCAACCGAACAGGTCACCGACCGCAGCCTGACCGGCCTCATGACCGAACAGGCCGGGGATGATGCCGTCCTCGACTACCCCGGACGCCCCGGGCACGATCCGCTCATCGGTTGTGAGCGCCAGGTGACAGGTGCTGGTGCCCATGACCGCGACCAACTGGCCGGGCGTCGTGACGCCGACCGCAGGCACCGACACGTGTGCATCCACATTGGCGATGGCCACCGGCGTTCCGGGACGCAGCCCCGACCAGCGCGCCGCCTCTGCGGTGATCTCGCCGGCTCGTTCGCCCAACGGTTGCACGTGGGTGGACATGCGCGTGGCAACAAGGTCCGCGAAGCGCGAGTCCAGCGCCCCCAGGAAGGCGGGGTCCGGAAATCCGTCACGTCGCGACCACTGCGCCTTGTATCCGGCCGTACAACTGTTACGCGTCTCGACGCCAGTCAGTTGCCACACGATCCAGTCGGCGGCCTCGATGAGCCGGTCCGCGGCGGCGTAGATCGCGGGCGCCTCGACCAGTATCTGGAGCGACTTGGCCAGGAACCACTCCGAGGATGTCCGGCCACCGTAGCGCGCGAGCCATGTCTCGCCACGTGCCGCAGCGAGGGTGTTGATCCGGTCCGCCTCCGGCTGCGCGGCGTGATGCTTCCACAGCTTCACCCACGCGTGCGGCTCGGTCCGCAGGTCCGGCATGCGACACAACGGCGTGCCATCGGCCGTGGTCGGCAACATCGTGCAGGCCGTGAAGGCGATCCCCATGCCGACGACCGAGGCTGCATCCACGCCGCTCGTCCGCAGCACTTCCCGGACGGCTGCGCTCATCGACGCGACGTAGTCGTCGGGATCCTGGAGCGCCCAGTCCTGGGGAAGGGGAGTGCCACTCTCAGGCAGTCGGTCCTCGATCACGCCGTGCGCGAATGCGGCGACCGCTGACCCCAGCTCGCGCCCGGTGGCCACGTCGACCAGCACCGCTCGGGCCGATTCCGAGCCGAAGTCGACCCCCAGGGCAGTTCGAGGTCCGGAGTTCACCGGACGCCTCCGGGACGCTGACCGTCTATCGCGTGCCCCATACCCAGACTCGCCCTCCACTCGCCCTCCGGCCTGCCTGAGGCAGCATAGCCAGACATCAGCCGCGGAGACGCTCGTACCAGCGATCCGCTGTTGCGAGACGGGCCTGGAGCTGCTCCACGGTGGCATCGTTGATGCTCCGGATGCCGACCATCCGGTTGAGTTGACCGTTCACCTGGGCGTGGGTCTGACCAGTCAGGCGTGCGATGTCTCGAGCGCCGTCAGCATTGGCGACCCGCAACGCGTCCTTGGTCTGGCGTCGAGTCCCGCCACCCTCGGGGGAGGGGACCCCCGCCAGTAGCGGCGGCAGCGCGACATCCATCTCGATGGTCCCGTCGTTCGAGTCATCCGAGTCGTCCGGCAGCAGCTCCTGCCATGGCTGCCACCCGGCCGAACCCGCGATGGGCGTTGCCGAGAGCGCCTCGAACATCGACAGTTGCTGGGCACCCTGGTCAAGCGGTACCTGCGCCGGACGACCTGTCTGGTCGTCCTGGTCGAGCGTGCGCTCGCGCCGCAGCGAATGCCGGCGCTGTTCCGCGATCTGCGCGGCACGCACCCGGAGGCGCGGGTCGTCGGGGATGTACAGCCATGCCCGCTGGTCGCGGATCCCCGGCACCCAGCGCACGAATCGGCCGACGGCCTGGCGGAAGAAGAGGTCCGTGGTCGTGATGGTGGCGAAGACGCCCACGCGCAGGCGCGGGATATCGACACCCTCCGAGACCATGCGCACCGCCACCAGCCACTCGTCCGTGCCGGCCGCGAACCGGGTGATGCGATCGGACGCGGTCGGGTCGTCCGAGGTGACCACGGTCGGTGTCACATGGAACCGACGGCGGAGCAGGTCCGCGATGCCCTTGGCGTGGTCCTGGTCGATGGCGATGACCAGGCCACCTGCGTCGGGCTGGATCCGGCGGATATCGATCAGCCGGTCGACCGCCTCACGGAGCACGGCGGGCAGCCACTCGCCCTCGAGCGACAGGGCGGTGCGCAGGCGCTGGTTGGCGAGCGAGCTCGTGAGCGGGTCATCGAACGTGGCCTCGTAGCCGGTGCCGTCGGGTGCCGTCCACTCCATCTGACCGCCGGTCCGCGGGAAGTAGACGGGTCGCACCACCCGGCCGTCCCCGAGCGCATCGCCATAGCCGTACTCGTAGTCCGGGATGGCCTCGTCCAGCTCGTAGCGCACGAAGGGGATGGCCTGGGTGTCGCTGCGGAAGGGTGTGCCGGACAGCGACAGCCGCCGCGCGGCGCCGCTGAACGCCGTCCGCAAGGCGCCACCCCACGCCTGGTCCTCGCCCGCGTGGTGGACCTCGTCCAGCACCACATAGGACCGCTGGGCGACGTCCCGGATGGCGTCCGGGCTCATGGCCACCTGCTGGTAGCTCGTGACGATGCCGTGCATGTCCGCGGGCAGGGCACCCTCCGAGGGGGACCACGCGGGGTCAAGATGCAGTTGCAGTCGCGCTGCGGCCTGCGCCCACTGGACCTTGAGGTGGGCCGTTGGCGCCACGATCACAATGGGTGCACGCCGGTCGGCAAGGGCCAGGCGGAGCGCCGTCAAGGCGAAGGTCGTCTTGCCCGCTCCAGGCGTGGCCACGGCCAGGAAATCGGCTCCGTCGGACGCTGTGAAGCGTGCCAGGGCGGCATGCTGCCAAGGGCGCAGACGGACGCTACGGGACATGGACCTCCACGGCAGGCGAGTACTGGATGGGTGGTCGGAGTGTCGCACGATGAGGCTGTCGGAGGATGCCAGCCGCGATCCGAGCTGCGGCTCGAAGACATCGCAGCGGATATCGACGATCGCGTTGCGCGTGACAGACGCCAGATGCTAGCATCACGCATCATGATGCACAGTCGCCGCACCACGGTCACCGCCACCGAGGAATCGCTGCAGACACTGGAGGCTGAGGCTCGCCGTCGGGATGTGTCATTGGCGACGATGCTTCGGGAGGCGATCGAGGAGAAGGCATCGGCCCTGCGGCAGCGGCAGCGGCCACGAGTGGGCGTCGCGCGCTCCACCGACGGCCGCTCGGCTGCACTGCTGGCGAGCGATCCGGTGGCCAACGAGCCTGACTGATGGCCCTCGTGCTCGACACCGGTCCACTGCTGGCGGCCCTGGACGCCGCAGATCCCGACCATGCCGCATGTGCGGCGCTGCTCCTCGAGGCCAAGGAGGACTTGGTCGTGCCAGCGCTGGTACTGCCGGAGCTCGACTACTGGTGTGCTCGCCGCCTGTCCGTCGACGCATGGCTGCTATTCCTGGACGATGTCCTCGCAGGTGCCTACCGCATCGAGCTACCGACCGATCGCGACCTTGGACGCGCCCGAGATATCCAGGCGACATACCGCGATCTCGGGCTTGGGGTCGTGGATGCGAGTGTCATCGCGCTGGTCGAACGGCTGGGTGAACCCAAGGTCGCGACCCTGGACCTCCGCCACTTCGCCACGGTCCGACCGAACCACATCGATAGCCTCCGCATCCTGCCGTAGTCGGCCCGAGGGGAGCCATCGCTTGCACCTCCCTTAACTTCCGATAATGTAAGTTATGTAACGGAGAGAGCAGGGAGGCGCCTCGCGGGTGCGGATGGCATGCTGTGGCGCATGGTCATCGATCTCTCGCCACGTCGAGGGAGGCGCCGCCTCCCGATCATCCTCGCCGCCACCGCGAGCTTGATGCTGTGCCTCGGAGCACTGCCCGCGGCCGCGCAAGATCACCAGGACGAGGGCTCGACCCGATTCAGCCGGACGGCGTTCAGGGATCCGGCCGTGGGTGACGTCGAGGCCCTCGTGATGCTGGTGCCGCAGGGCTGGCAGGCAACAGGCGCCGTCCAGTGGACGCCAACGTGGTCACGGTCAGCGCAGCTGCAGACCCACGTGGCGGATCCGGCGACGGACCTGAGCATCGACTGGCTACCCATCGCGGACTTCATCTGGTTCGAGGTGCCGGCGACTCCGTGATGAGCTCCACGAGCCGGTCCAGCTCCGCATCGGTCACGCCGTGTGTCCGGAGCAGGCTCGCCGCGCCACCGTGCTGCTCGTCAAGATGCGCCAGTGACGTCTCCATGAAGTCGGGCGGGCTGTCCACCTCGATGGAGCCGGCGCGCCAGTCGGTGATGTGCGGGTCATCCATGGGTCGCGCGAACATGGGT
>JBBQNA010000087.1:0-12735 GCA_038329515.1 Candidatus Limnocylindrales bacterium
TGAGCATCCTGCGTCTGGACGCGGTGCGCCGGGAGATCGGCGACTTCGTCATCCTCGATTCTGTCAACGGTTCCATCGCGCGCGGTGAGCGCGTGGGCCTCGTCGGTCCCAATGGTGCTGGCAAGACGACGCTGCTCAAGATCGTCAGCGGCCGCGACGATCCCGATCGGGGCACCGCCCACACCGCGGCGGGCATCCGGGTCGGCATGCTGGGCCAGGAGTCGAACCGCGACGAGGCGTTCGCAGGCTCGGCAAGCGTGCTTCGTGCCGTCCGCTCCGGGGCGGCCGAGGTCGAGCGGCTGGAGATCCAGCTGGCGGAGCTGGAGTCGGCAGGCGCGGGCGCCGTCGAGACGCGCCAGTACGCAAAGCTGCGCGAGCGCTTCGATCACCTGGGCGGCTATCACATCGACCAGCGGGTGGAAGAGACGCTATCCGGCCTTGGTGTGCCCCGAGAGGACTGGGGCCGGTCGCCCATCGCCCTGTCCGGTGGCGAGCAGACACGGGTCGCCCTCGCACGGCTGCTGGTGGACGATCCGGACCTGCTGCTACTCGATGAGCCCACCAATCACCTCGACCTGGCAGCACTCGAGTGGCTGGAGGCGTATCTCGGTCGCCGCGAGGGTGCGCTGCTGGTCGCGTCGCACGACCGGGCGTTCCTGGACGCGGTCGTGACGCGCATCTGGGAGCTGCGCGACCGGCAGCTGACGCCGTTCAAGGGCGGCTACTCGGCGTACCTGCAGCAGCGCGAGTCCGCCGATGCCCGGCAGCGCAAGGACGCCGACACGACGACGGAGCAGATCGCGCGGGAGCGGGAGCTCATCCAGCGCTACCGAAGTCATCGCAAGTATTCCAAGATGCATGAGCACGAGAAGCGCCTGGAAACGCTCCTCGCGGCCAAGACCGAGGCGCCACGTCCGCAACAGAGGCTGGCGCTGCCGACCCAGGCGTTGCTCGGCGGTGGTCCGGCGCGCTCCGGCGACGTGGCGCTGTCACTGGAAGGGATGCTCGTCGGCTTCCCGCGCAGCGCGGCCGCACCCCAGGGCGTGCCCATCCTCGCGGTGACGCGGCTGGAGGCGACCCGGGGCGACCGTATCGGTGTGGTCGGGCCGAACGGCGCCGGCAAGACGACGCTCCTGCGCACCGTGGCCGGCGTCCTGTCGCCGCTCGACGGCTTCATCAAGCTGGGTGCCAACGTCCAGCCTGGCTACCTGGCCCAGATCCGGGAGGCGCCCATCCCGGGTGCCACGGTCATGGACGCGATCCTGGCCGCGGCGCGAGTCGAGAACGGGCCTGCGCGCTCGTACCTGGCGCGCTTCCTGTTCCGGGGCGAGGACGTGTTCAAGCCGGTGTCCGAGCTCTCCGGTGGCGAGCGCTCTCGACTCGAGCTGGCATTGCTGGGCATCACGCCCGCCAACCTGCTGCTTCTGGATGAGCCCACGAACCACCTCGACATCCCGGCTCGCGAGGCGCTCGAGTCATTCCTGCGCAGCACCGAGTCCACGATGCTCATCGTGTCCCACGACCGGCGCCTGCTGGAGTCGGTCTGCGGCAGCCTCTGGGTCGTGGCGCCGGGTGAGGGCACCGAGCCGGGCAAGGTCGCCCTGTTCGACGGCGGCTACACGCAGTGGCGGGCCGCGGTGGCGGATGGCTGGACGGTCGAGACAGCCCTGGCGAAGGCACCCATCGCACAGCGTCTCGGTGGCGTCATCGCGCCCCCCGTCGCGGCTCCCCCAAAGCCCGCAACCGTCTCTACGAGCAGCAATGGCAAGCGCTCGCCGACGCGACAACCGCCGCTGTCCAAGGATGCCTACAAGCGCCAGATCGGGCGTATAGAGGAGGACCTCACCCGCTTGGGCGTGCGCAGGAACCAGTTGGAGCTGGCACTCGGCGACTCGAAGGTGCAGACCAACTTCGTGGAGCTCCGGCGACTGACCAGCGAGCTGGCCGATGTGGATGGCGGGCTGGCCCAGGCCGAGGAGGCCTGGCTGGCGCTCTCCGAACGCGCACCCCGGTGATCGAGCGCGCACCTCGATGACCGACCTCGCACCCAACGGGCCGTTCCTCATCGGCCTGACCGGGCCCATCGGCTGTGGCAAGTCCACCGTGGCGCGGATGCTGGGGCGGCTGGGTGCCACGGTCGTGGACGCGGATGCGCTCGCCCGTGATGCCACCGCTCCCGGCCAGCAGACGCTCGGCCCCATCCGCTCCCGATTCGGAGATGGGGTGTTTGCCTCGGACGGCTGGCTCGATCGGGCCGCTCTGGCACGCGTCGTGTTCGCAGACCCGGCCGCACTGGGGGAGCTGGAGTCGATCGTGCATCCGCGGGTGCGGGAGCTGGTCGATGCGGCGCTGGACGCTGCCGCCGAGTCCGGCGCCCCGTTCGCGGTCGTCGAGGCCATCAAGCTCATCGAGGGTGGGCTCGCGGCGCGCTGCGACGAGGTTTGGCTGGTCGATTGCCCCGCGGCGGCGCAACGTGAGCGGATGTCGGGTCGAGGCATGTCCGCGCACGACATCGAGCAGCGTCTGGGCGCGCAATCGGGTCTGCGGGAGCGTCTCACCCCGCACGCGACCCGCGTCCTGGACACGGGTGGCACCCTGGAAGAGACACGAGACCTGGTCGAGGAGGCCCTGGCGGAAGCCCTCTCGAACGCGGTCGACATCCTGCCCTTCGGCTCCGTCGAGCGCTGAATCGCTGACCCACGGCCTGGGTACGGCGCAGGCGGCCCCCAGCAGCGCCGACCACCGGCGATCTCGACCAGCCGGCTGCCTACCTGACGACTTCTGACCGCATGCCGCTGTAGAGTCGGGATATGCCCGAGTTCCGGCTTGATGCCCCCTTCCAACCCACCGGCGATCAGCCGGAGGCGATCCGCCGCCTGACGGAGGGTGTTGCCAAGGGGTACAAGGAACAGACGCTGTTGGGCGTCACCGGATCCGGCAAGACCTGGACGATCTCGAACGTCATCCAGAACGCAGGCAAGCCGACGCTGGTCCTGGCGCACAACAAGACACTCGCCGCGCAGCTGTACAGCGAGTTCCGGGACTTCTTCCCGGACAACGCGGTCGAGTACTTCGTGTCCTACTTCGACTACTACCAGCCCGAGGCGTACCTGCCCCGGAGCGACACGTACATCGAGAAGGACTCGTCCCGCAACGACGAGATCGACAAGCTCCGTCACGCGGCAACGCGGGCGTTGTTCGAGCGCAAGGACGTCATCATCGTGGCGTCCGTCAGCTGCATCTACGGACTGGGCGCCCCCGTGGACTACGGCGCGACCGTTGTCCGGATGCGCGTCGGCGGGCGGTATCGGCGGGACGGCATCCTGCGCCAGCTGGTCGACCTCCAGTACCAGCGCAACGACCAGGCCCTGTCGCGTGCCAAGTTCCGGGTGCGTGGCGATACCCTGGAACTCCAGCCTGCGTACGACGATTTCATCGTCCGGGTCCAGTTCTTTGGCGATGAGGTGGAGCGCATCACGGAGCTCGACCCGGTCACCGGGGAGCTGCTCGCCGAGCGCGCAGAGCTGAACGTCTATCCGGCTTCTCACTACGTGACACCCCAGGACAAGCTCAAGGAAGCCATCGTCGACATCGAGGCGGAGGCCGAGCAGCGGGTCGCGGAGCTGGACGCCAAGGGCATGATCCTGGAGGCGGAGCGACTCCGACAACGGACCACCTTCGACGTCGAGATGATGCGCGAGCTGGGCTTCTGTTCCGGCATCGAGAACTATTCCCGCCACCTGTCACGACGCGAGGCCGGCTCGCGGCCGTGGACGCTGCTGGACTACTTCCCGTCGGACTGGCTGCTGGTCGTGGACGAGAGCCACATGACCATCCCCCAGGTCGTGGGCATGTACAAGAACGACCGGACGCGCAAGGAGATCCTGGTCGACTTCGGGTTCCGGCTGCCGTCCGCGCTGGACAACCGGCCGTTGATGTTCGAGGAGTTCGAGGCGCACCTCAACCAGGTCATCTACATGAGCGCGACGCCGAGCGCGTATGAGCTCAAGCGGTCGAAGCAGATCGTGCAGCAGCTCATCCGCCCGACGGGCATCGTGGACCCGGTCATCGAGGTCCGGCCCACGGAGGGTCAGGTGGACGACCTCATCGATCGCATCCGGGAGCGGGTCGGCCGCAACGAGCGGGTCATCGTGACCACGCTCACCAAGAAGATGGCGGAAGACCTCGCCGACTACCTCCATGAGATGGGGGTCAAGGTCAGCTACCTCCACTCCGAGGTCGACACCTTGGAGCGGGTCCAGATCCTGCGCGACCTGCGCCTCGGCGTGTACGACGTGCTCGTGGGTATCAACCTGCTGCGGGAAGGTATCGACCTGCCGGAGGTGACCCTGGTCGCCATCCTCGATGCCGACAAGGAGGGCTTCCTGCGTAGCGCCTGGTCGCTCATCCAGGTCATCGGGCGGGCCGCCCGGAACACGGCCGGCCTGGTGGTCATGTATGCCGACCGCATGACGGAGTCGATGCAGGTCGCCATCGGCGAGACCGATCGGCGGCGCGCCTTCCAGACGGCGTACAACGTGGAGCACGGCATCGTGCCCCAGACGATCATCAAGGAGATCCGGGATATCAACGACCGGCTGCGGGCCGTTGCGGAGGCGCCCGGTGCCTATGGGTCGAGTGGCAAGGATCTCGCGGAGCTGACCCGGAACCAGGTCGAGAAGATGGTCGCCCAGCTGGAGGCCGAGATGCGCGCGGCCGCCAAGCAGTTGGAGTTCGAGCGAGCAGCCGCGATGCGCGACGAGATCAGGACCATCCGGATGCGCGTGCTGGACGAGGACGCCTCCACGGCCGTGCTGAAGGCAGCGGAACGAGCGGGTAGGGACAGTGGTCGTGGTCGCGCCACATCCGCGGGTGCCGCTACGCCGACGGGGGAGGGCACCGCGAAGCCGACCGACCGGATGGCGGCGCGCAAACAGGGCGAGCGCGGTGGCCGTCGGGCAGAGACCGCGATGCTGGAGGTCACGGATGTGGAAGTGCTGCCCGCAGGCGAGGAGCCGGGCACGCCACTCCATGCCCACGGTTCGGGTGAGGGTCCCGACCAGGACACCGCGGCGGACTGGCTGCCGGGCCTCCGGGACGAGCACGAGGACGACGATGCCGGCTGGATGGCACGCTGGCTCGACCGAAACACATGGGATCGCTCCGTGACGCCGAACGTGGTCAAGCGCACCGGCACGCGCCCGGGCCGCAAGCGCCGCTGACTCGCCGTGCGACTGGTACTCGCGGTGCGACTGGTACTCGCCCCACTCTCGTGGGCACCAGCCGCGACTGGTACTCGCCGTGCGACTGGTACTCGCGAGGTGGACCATCCAGGTGGTCTCGATCCGCGGCTCCCACACCTGCGGGCAGCAGGCGCGACTAATACTCGCGGCCATGACCAAGTAGGGCCGTTTCGCGAGTAGCAGTCGCCTCAGCGGTCGTTTTTCGTCGGGATGGCTCGGGAGCCGCTCATCCGGATCGCGGTAACGGCCCGAACGGTCCATCTGGCGAGTGCCAGTCGCGGGGCGACCGGGCTCAGCACTTCGGCATGGGTCACGCCCCGGTTGGACCAACTCTAGATACACATGCTCATGAATGTGTATGTATGAGCGCCGACTCCAGCTCCTCCTGTATCAGGAGCAGTACGACCTGTCGCAGCCCGTGCTCGTGGCCGCAAGGTATCGGTCGCGACCATGATCCGCGAGGCCATCGATCAGGCCGTGCCTGTGGAGCACGATCGAAGGGCGGCGGCGGACGTGATGCTGTCCGGGACGCAGTTGCAGCTCCCTGATCCGGAGCTGCTCCGCGCCGAGTTGGACGCTGCGCACGACCGAACGTGATCATCCTGGACACGACCGTGCTGGCCTACGCGGTCGGTGGCAGCCACCCGCTGGCGGCTCCCTGCCGACGGATCATCGATGCCATCGGCGACGGGAAGGTTCTGGCCACCACGACCATCGAGGTCATCCAGGCGTTCCTGCACATCCACGCAAAGCGGGGACGCCGCTCGGAAGCCATGGACCGGGCGCAAGCCTACATGCGCCTGCTGGCGCCGCTCATCGTGGTCGAGCCGGCGGACCTCGAGGCGGGCATCCTTCTGTTCGGGGAGCATGAGCGTCTCGGCGCGTTCGAATGCGATCCTGGCCGCTGTGGCCACGCGCCGAACGGGCGCGATCATGGTCTCGGCCGACGGTGGCTTTCGGTGAATTCCTGGGTTGACCCATGTGGACCCCGGCGACCCATTGGCCCTGTCGCGCTTGCTTGGGTCTTGACCACATAGATCGGTGCGCGTGCGCACCGAAGTGATCGACCGGCATGGCTGCGCCTGCTAGGGTCCGGTCCTGACCGATCCTCGTTCGAAGGGGTACCTGTGCACGCTCATCGACTCGCTGCTTGCCTGGCCTCCGCCGCCCTGGTCGTCATGGGATTGGCCGCTGGGGCGGGCCCTGCCTTGGCCGGTGGCCCGGTGACGGTCCACTATCCGGATGTCGTGGAGTGTCCTGACACGGGCGAGGACGGACTCCAGCAGTGCATCAACTCCGTCGACGCCGGCTCGACCGTCGTCCTGACCAGCGAGATCATCAACGAGGTCGCGGTGATCACCAAGGACCTGACGCTGCGGGCCACGGACCGGTCGCTCCAGCCGCAGCTGACATACCTCCTTGTACAGACCGCGGAGCTCGATCCACTGCAGGTGATCGTGCAGGACATCCGGTTCTCGCTCGGGGTGCGAGTGAACCTGACGCAGGGCGAGAACCACGATGTGCGTCTTCGGCGCCTGGAGGTGGGGAAGGGCGCCTCGAACACCCGGGGCGTGGAGATCACCACGTCTGTGCCGGCGTCGATCACCGTCGAGGGCAGCTACATCCGAAGCGATGACCGCCAGGGCGATGCTCTGAACATGTTTGCTGAAGACCCAGACGGCCCGGTCGTGTTCCGGGCCATCGGCAACCGCATCAACCTCCACGGCAATGCGAACAGTGGCAGCGGCATCAGGGTGGAGATGCAGGACGGTGGGACGGTCCGCGCCGACCTCATGAACAACACCATCTGGGACGTCGGGCGCTGCAACTGCGGTGCCGCGTCGGGTATCGCAATCCTCCCGTACGGCGCCATCATCGCGGACATCAACATCGTCGGCAACACCATCGAACGATCGAGCACCACTGCCGTCCAGCAGCGGAACGGCCTGACCGGCATCGGCCGGATGCGGCTGGATGTGTTCGACAACATCTTCAGTCACATCCAGGACGGAGCCCTCTATCTCACGTCGGGTGCCCCGGGCAGTCTGACCTTCCGGGCGGGCTACAACGACTACTACGCCACCGGCGTGAACTCGCTGGACGGTCAGTCGAAGGGTTCCAACAACATGTCCAGGGACCCGAGATTCGTGAACCGGGTGGCCGGCAACCTCAAGCTCATGTCGTCATCGCCGCTGATCGACAAGGGCCAGGTCTGCTCGCCCGGCGGGGCGGCGATCCAGGATGCGTCGGGCAACACCCGCCTTCGGGGCGCGAGCGTGGACATGGGCGCCTACGAACGCGGTGCGAGCACAGCCACTGGGGTCGCGCGTGTCGGGACAAGCGGCGCCAACATCCTCACCGGGACCAGTGGCGCGGACATCCTGTGCGGCTATGCCGGCAATGACAGGCTGACCGGCAAGGGTGGGGCGGACTACCTCGACGGTGGCTCGGACGATGACAAGCTGTGCGCCAGGGACGGCGTTCGCGGCAATGACCGGCTACTTGGCGGGCCGGGCACGGACCGCAGCCAGCGCGACTCGGGTGACTCGCAAACCTCCGTGGAGCGCTCCACGACCTGCTGACAGCTCAGCCGCCGCCGGCCCGCCGGTCCCGGAGCCGGTCCATGGGTCGGTAGCGGAACCACGCCCACAGGCTCACCGATACCAGCCCGAAGCCGATGAGCAGCACCAGCGCCTTGAGCAGCGGCGTGCGTGACGAGTCGACGAGGTAGCCCGCACTCGGGTTGACGATGATGTGCAGGAAGCCGAGGGTGCCCAGGAACAGCAGCAGCGCCCAGACCCGGCTGCTCCAGCGCTTGACCGCCGCCCCCGGCAAACCGGTCAGCGGCAGCATCCCGAACAGAAGTCCCTCGAAGCCGCCGATGACGAGCGCACTGAGCGCAACATCGACCGGGACCCACAGCCCGCTCGGACCAGCGCTGCCCTCGAGCGCCCGGACGACGCCCAGAACCAGGAAGGCGAGCAGGCCGACGCCCGCAACGACGCTGCTGGTGATGGCGTGCTCCCGCCCGGTGACGCCCTCGCCGATGACGGTCACGAACACGAGCCCGGCGAGGACGCCGCACAGGTAGCCCGGCTGGAAGTCGGTGATGCGCGTGACGATCACGCACACGAGGGCCACCAGGAGTGTCGCGGGCAGCACCCGGAAAGCTCCCCGCTCGCCGTTGAGGTGCTCGCGTGCCCGGCGCAGAGCGGTCGTCGAGGAGAGGCTGCCGATGCCCAGTGCCGCGAGGATGCCGAGGTACAGCAGGACCGAGTCGAGGGAGAAGCCGAAGGACGGGTCGAGGAAGCCGTACAGCAGTGCCGCGATCGCGAAGAAGGCGGCGGCGCCCGCGGGTGTCGCCCAGAACCGGTCGATGACCTGGCCCAGGCCCGGAGGCGCACGCGCTGATGTGGCTGTGGCAGCCACGGCCACGTCGGGCGGCGCCACGGCCACAGGCGCAGGCGCAGCCGGTGCCACGGCCGCAGGGCCGGCGTCCGGCGGCGCCACGGCCACGTCGGGCGGCTCCACGGCCACGGCCACAGGCGCAGGCGCAGCCGGTGCCACGGCCGCAGGGCCGGCGTCCGCGGATGCTCCACCGGGACCCGGGTCAGCTGTAGTCGGCTCTGGGTCAGCCGTGGTCGGCTCGGGGTCAGCCGTGGTCGGACCACCGTCGTCGGCGGTCGACCGGCGGCGCCGGAACCGGAGCCAGCCCCGGATCTCGGCGTAGTGCTGCTCGAGGGTGCTGTTGAAGAGTGCCGACGGGAACGGGATCAGCAGCACGATGTCCGCCGCCGCGACCACGCTCGTGCCCACGACCACCGGGTCCAGGGAGATGTCAGAGGGTCCGGGTGCCCGGACCGGTCCCGCCAGAGGTGCCGATGGCGATGGCAGGGGCAGGGGCACCGATGTGGGCACGGGCCCCGGGCTGGACGGTGCTGCGGTGGGTGCGGCTGGAGCCTCGGATGCCACTGGTCTGGCGGAGGGCGCGGGTGGCGGAGTGCCGGGTACGGCGGCGACGATGATGGCGATCTCGTCGCCAACCTTCCCGGGCGACCCGGCTGCTGGTCACTGGGTGATGACGGTGCCGGGTGTATCGGTCGAGGTCTCGTCGAACCGGATCGCGACGATCAGGCCAAGGTCGTTGGCCACCCGCTCGGCGTCCTCTAGGGTCAGCCCATCGAGGTCCGGGATCTGCACGCCCGCGATCGACGGCACTGGCGCGGCGGTCGAGATGGGTAAGCCACCGGTCAGCGCCGCGATACGCGGCAGGGCAACCTGGGACAGCGCGGCGAGGTCCGCCACGGTCACGTTGCGGTCGAGCTTGGCGACCAGGGACCCCGTTGCGCCGCCGAGGTAGAACTCGAAGCCGCCGATCACACCAACCGGGTTCACCAGCGCGATGGCGGCATCCCCGACATCGGGAACCTCCTGCAGCGTCAGGTTTGAGGACCCGGACGCGAGGCTCTCGATGGAATTCCGCCTGTTCTCCATGGACTGGGCGGAGGCGCCGGTTCCCTGGGCCGGCGTACGCACCACCAGTGACACGATGCCGGGCGTGCCATTCTCGGAGTAGTTGCAAGTGGTGGTGTCGGAGAAGGAGGAACAGCCGCCTTCCCATAGGCCTTCGAAGGCCAGGCTGATGTCGTCCGCGGTCAGCGGCTGACCGGCCGGCGGGCTGGTCTGGGCCGCGGCACTGCCGGCCAGCGCCAGCAGCGTGACGAGGGCCAAGGCAACGACCGCGCGGTGGATGACACGCATGCGAGTGAATGTAGCCGGCGCGGGACCATCCATGCTCGGCCACAACGTCTCGTTCGGCCGCCGAACCCGTCACGCAGGCGCTCCGCCACGCTGGCGCTCCGCCACGCAGGCGCTCCGCCACGATCGGATGGGCCACCCTCGATTGGGCCAGATATACACCGGTGGGATGCACGGCGCGCCCAGTCGCGGCCATGCTGTCGTGTAGCCCCGGGGTTGCTATCTGGTGGATCTTGGCGCCACGTTCATTGCCGGGCGCTCGGCTTTGCCACCGATCATTCGTCACGGCGATCCTCGGCAGGTTCCATGACTACCTCGCGCGTCGTGCATCCCGGGGGCGAATATTCGGTCCGACGCGACGTCCTGCCGCCCGCCATCGGTCCGACGCGACGTCCTGCCGCCCGCCATCGGTCCGACGCGACGTCCTGCCGCCCGCCATCGGTCCGCCGCGACGTCCTGCCGCCCGCCATCGGTCCGACGCGACGTCCTGCCGCCCGCCATCGGCCCACCGCGATGATCAGCGGATAAGGGCCGCTCGTCATCCTTGCTCGCATGGACGATATTCGGGTGGGTCAGGTCGCCCGTGCCCTGCGTCGGAGGCAGGGCCTCAGGCAGTCGGACGTTGCCCGCCGTGCAGGAGTCGCCCAATCGACCGTTTCGCGGCTGGAGCGTGGCCACCTCGACCGCCTGTCCATGTCAACGTTGCGCACGGTCTTCGCCGCACTCGATGCGCGACTGGAGCTGGGGCCTCGTTGGCGGGGCGGCGAAGTCGACCGACTCGTCGATGCTACCCATAGCGCCTTGGTCGATGCAGCGGCGGCATACGTCGGCCCGCGTGGATGGCAGCCCGTGCCTGAGGTTACGTACTCGGTGTTCGGCGAGCGCGGATCGATCGACCTGCTTGCGCTTCGACAAGCCGACTCGATCGTCGCCATGATGGAGATCAAGACATCCATCACGTCCACCGAGGAGCTGCTGCGCCGGACGGACGCGAAGGCGCGTCTGCTCCCCGGCATCGTGTTGGAGCGCTTCGGCTGGCGACCCGCGACGGTCGCCTCCATCCTGGTCGTGGAGGACAGCACGACCAACCGCCGACGGCTGCGATCGATAGGGCCGCTGCTCGCGGCACGCTTCCCAGGGTCCACAGTGGACACAAAACGATGGCTACGGTCGCCTGCCACCGGCACCCCTGGCGTGTGGTTCCTGGCAACCATGCATGAGAGGGATGCACGGAGCCAGATGGGTGGCCGCGAACGAGTGCATCGACCCGTCGAAGGCCTGGATCCCGCCGGTGAGCCGCCCCGGGCATAAACGAACGGGCAACCCGTGCTGTGCCGGTGCGCCTGCTGTCGACCGCCGTCGAAGAACCCACCGGCGCATATCCGGCAGGTCGCCGCCCGACCGCGGCGGTCGCGTCCGACCGCGGCGGCCACCAGCCACCAGCCACCAGCCACCGGCCACCGGCCACCGGCCACCGTGTCGCGGTGATGCTCGCGGGGCAATCCAGTAGCATGGCGCGGCCTCCGAACGCCAGGTTCGCGCGGGTCACCCTGACGGAGCCGCGACCCCACGTGAGTCATTCCCTGACACCCGAACCCCACGACCTGATGGTGCTGTTTCAGCAGGCCAGC
This sequence comes from Candidatus Limnocylindrales bacterium, assembly GCA_038329515.1. GTDB lineage: Bacteria > Chloroflexota > Limnocylindria > Limnocylindrales > CSP1-4 > JAFMJV01. The sequence continues at coordinate 11,633 of JBBQNA010000087.1, forward strand.
CCACCCAGTGACGATGGCCTGACCGGCTTCACGGGGTTCGTGGCGGACGTCATCGCCGCCATCGGCGAGCTGGGTGTCGGGGCGCTGGTGTTCCTCGAGACGGTATTCCCGCCCCTGCCCAGCGAGGCGGTCCTGGGACTCGCCGGCTGGCAGGCGCAGATGGGCCGCATGAACGTCGTGCTGGTGCTCGTCGCGGCGACGATCGGCGCCGTCCTTGGAGGCCTGGTGTTCTACGGCCTGGGCGCCTGGTTCGGCGAAGAACGCGCCAAGTCGCTGTTGGCCCGAGTGCCACTCATCGATCGGGATGACCTGGATGCGGCGTCCGACATCTTCCGCCGCTACGGTTCGCGGATCGTGTTCTTCGGGCGCTTCGTGCCCATCGTTCGCAGCCTCGTCTCGATCCCTGCGGGTGCCCATCGGATGCCACTCGTGACCTTCGTGGTCCTGACCGCCCTCGGCTCCGGGATGTGGAACGCGGTGCTCATCGGGGCCGGCTATCTCCTGGGCACCCAGTACGAGCTGCTCGAGGGCTACCTGAAGTACCTCGACTACGTGGTCTTCGCAGCCATCGCCATCTTCCTCGGCTGGTATCTCCTCCGCTGGTATCGCAAGCACCAACGACCAGCCTGAGGGGCCGATACCAAACCGCACGCTTGTTCTAGTCGACCGGGATCGGTAGACTCGTCGGGTGCCACAGGAATTGCTCGTCGTTCGCGGTGCCCGCGAACACAACCTCAAGGACATCACGGTCGCGATGCCGCGTGACCGGTTGACCGTCATCACCGGGCTCTCGGGCAGCGGCAAGTCCAGCCTTGCCTTCGACACCATCTACGCCGAGGGTCAGCGGCGCTACGTCGAGAGCCTCTCGGCGTATGCGCGCCAGTTCCTGGGCCAGATGGAGAAGCCGGATGTCGACCAGATCGATGGCCTGTCGCCCGCCATCTCCATCGACCAGAAGGGCGCCAGCCGCAACCCTCGGTCGACCGTGGGGACGGTGACCGAGGTGTACGACCACCTGCGCCTGCTGTTCGCGCGCGTCGGCCATCCCCACTGCCCGAACGGCCACGAGATCCAGCGCCAGACCGTCCAGCAGATCGTCGACC
>JBBQNA010000088.1:0-12696 GCA_038329515.1 Candidatus Limnocylindrales bacterium
CGCCGAGAGGGAGGCCGTTGGCTCATCCATGATGAGCACTCGCACGTTGAGCGAGATGGCCTTGGCGATCTCCACCGTCTGCTGCTGGGCGAGCGTCAGGCCGCGTGCCGGGTCAGCGACGTTCAGGCTGACGTCCAGGCGCGCCATCACCTCCTGGGCCTCGCGACGCATCCGTCGCCGGTCCACGATGTGTCCCCGGTCCCGGTGGCCGATGAAGATGTTCTCGGCGACGGACAGGTCCGGGAAGATCATCGGCTCCTGGTAGATGGCCGCGACACCCAGCCGCTGGGCATCCTGTGAGGAGGCGACCCGAACCGGCTGGCCGTCCACCAGGATGTCGCCCGTATCCGGCTGCTGGACGCCGGTCATGATCTTGATGAGCGTGGACTTGCCCGCGCCGTTCTCGCCCAGCAGCGCGTGGATCTCGCCGCCGTGGAGCACGATGGACACGTCGGCGAGCGCCTGGGTGGAGCCGAAGGCACGCGACACGCCGCGCATCTCGAGCACGGGCGCGAGCGCGGCTCCGGGCAAGTCGGCACCGGGCATGCCGGACCTGCCCGGTTCGCCGACCGGCGCCACCTGGATCGTCATGTGGCAGCCGCAGTCCCGTCAGCGATGCGTTTTGCGACGAGCCAGGCCATGGCCAGCACCGTGGAATGGATGTTGGCGCGCACGCTGTCGGGCATGATCGAGGAGTCGACCACCCGCAGCCCGGCCACGCCGCGGACCCGGCCATGGATATCCACGACGCCCATCGGATCGTCGGCACGGCCCATGCGGCAGCTGCTGGAGATGTGCTGACCGGTCATCACTGTTCGGTCCAGGTATGCGTCCAAGGCCGCATCACTCACGAGATCTGCGGGCGCGGGCAGGACCAGGTACGACAACATCTCCCGCAACGGACTCACGCGGCCAAGCGCGATGGAGCGCTGGACCGCCTCGGCCAGACGCGCCCGGTCGCGGGGCTCCGACAGCAGCGCCAGGTCGATCGCCGGCTTGACCAGAGGGTCGGAGGACGTGATCCACAGTCGGCCGGCGGACAGCTGGAGATTGTTGACCGCCTCGATGCGGAAGTCGACCGCACCCGGTTCGTCTCCCGGCACGATGGAGTTGGGGTAGAGCATCATGTCGCCGCGGAGGTCCGAGCCCTCCGCTGTGTAGCGCGCCGACAGCTGGAGCCAGGGCACGTTCGCCTCGAAGCCCAGCCCGTCGCGCAGCCGCCACTGCGTCCACGCCTTGGGGTGGTCGCGGACCCCCACGCCGACCCCCGGCACGTCACTCACGACCGGGATGCCGAGCGCCTCCAGGTCCGCCGCGGGTCCGATACCCGCGAGCAGCAGCAGGTGCGGGCTGGCCACGGCGCCGGTGGCCAGGATCACCTCGGACGCCTGGTACGTGGTCGAGCCACTGCCGGTGGCCGCCACGACGCCCGTCGCGCGGCCGTCCTGGATGCCCAGCCTGCGCACGATGGTGTGCGGCACGATGGTCAGGTTGGCGCGGGCACGTACCTCGGGCGTCAGGAACGCGATGGCGGGGCTGATGCGCTGCCCGTCAAGCTGGTTCAGCGGCAGTGCACCGACACCCATCGAATCGGGCGCGTTGTGGTCCTCTGTGACGCCGTAGCCCATCTCCTGGCACGCCTCGTGGAACGCGGCCTGGGTCGGGCTCCAGCGTGGCTCGGGCCAGTGGAAGATGGGCATCGGGCCGGACCGGCCGTGATCGGCGTCGTTACCGTATGGGTCGGCCTCGATGGCCCGATACGCGGGCCCCATGTGGTCCCAGGCCCACTCGGGACCGACCATCGCCGACCAGGACTCGAAGTCCTCGGGCGCCCCGCGCAGGAAGATGGTGCCGTTGATCGCGCCCGATCCGCCCATCACGCGGCCGCGAGGTACAGCGATGCGTGGTCCGGCCATCGAGCCGGCCGCCTCGAAGTCCCAGTCGAGCGCTGCGAGCTGGTCGACCGCCTGCAACCCGCCATAAGCAAGGCGCACGACATCCGGCGCGGCCGACAGATCGGGGAAGTCCGGTCCTGCCTCCAGCAGCATCACCTGGCGTGACGGGTCATCCGAGAGGCGAGCCGCGAGGACGCAGCCCGCAGAGCCACCCCCGACGATCAGCGTGTCGACGCAAGCCGCCATGCACTCGGAACCCCTAGCAGCGCCCCGTTGGGTCCTCCTCCGGCCCAGCGCAGCGCCCCGGCATCCTAGCATCGCCCGTCGCCGAACCGACACCCATGAGCGCCGATGCTGCGACCGCTGACCCGGCCAGCCGTCGCCTTGTGCCTGAGCTCCCCCAGGGCCCCCGCCTCCCGCCCGCGGAGCGCCGTGACTGAGTCCATTCGGTGCATCATCGACCCGCAGGGCCGCGGATCACAGGCCATCACTCAAACGGCATGCTGATGCCTCGAACGGACTCAGGCGCATGACCAAGTGCTCGCGCGGGCCGCCGAGGGCCTGGAATCAGGACGCCCTTCCGGACCAGGTCCGAAGGGGCGTCCCGCATCAGCGAGGACCTAGTACTGGAACAGGAGCTCCCGGTACTTCGGCAGCGGCCACAGGTCGTCCGCGACGAGGGTCTCGAGCTCATCGGCGACCTCGCGGAGCGCGTTCTGGGCAGGGATGACCTTGTCCACGATCACGCGCGCCTCTGCCTGCACCGAGCCTGCATCGTGGGCGGTGTGCTGAGCGTGCTCCAGGGCGTGGATGGCATCCACGAGCCCGTCGGCCAGCCCCGAGATGTGCTCTGCCACGTGGGCGATGCCCTTGGACGAGCCCGCGGCGGCGAGCTGGCCCAGGTACTGCGCGGTGGCCGGTAGGATCATGGTCCGGGCCATCTCGAGCGCACAGTTGGCCTCGATGTTGCAGACCTTGACGTAGCGCTCCCAGTAGATCTCCACCCGCGATGCCAGTTCCCGCTCCGAGAGCACACCGAACGTCGCGAATAACGTCTTGGCCTTGTCCGTGGTCAGCGACGGCAGCGCGTCCACGGTCGTCTTGTTGTTCGGCAGCCCTCGCTTGGCGGCCTCGGCGTGCCACTCCTCGGAGTAGCCGTTGCCCTCGAACAGGACCTGCTTGTTGGCGCCCACGATGCGCGACAGGATGCCGGTGAGGGCGGCGAAGTCGCCGTGGGGCACCGCCTCCAACTCGTCCGCGAGCTGGGCCAGCGAGTCCGCGACGGCGGTATTGAGCACCGTCTGGGGCCAGTAGATGGGCGCCGAGGAGCCGACGGCCCGGAATTCGAACTTGTTGCCCGTGAAGGCAAAGGGCGAGGTCCGGTTGCGGTCCGTATGGTCCTTCAGCAGGACCGGCAGCGAGATGACGCCCAGGTTGGCCGAGCCACCCTTCTTGGAACCGGAGGTCGAGCCCTGGGCCAGCTGCTCCACCACATCCTCGAGCTGCGAGCCGAGGAAGATGGACATGATCGCTGGTGGCGCCTCGTTGGCACCAAGCCGATGATCCTGGCCCGCGTCGGCGATGCTCGCCCGGAGCAGGTCGGCGTGGACGTTGACGCCCCGGATGACGGCCACCAGGAACGCCAGGAACTGGGCATTGGCATGGGGGTCGTTGCCCGGGTCGAGCAGGTTCTCGCCCTCGTCCGTGCCCATGGACCAGTTGTTGTGCTTGCCTGAGCCGTTGATACCAGCGAAGGGCTTCTCATGGATCAGGAACATGAGGCCGTGCTTGGGCGCGAGCCGCCGCATCATGCTCATGATCACCATGTTGTGGTCGGAACCGACCGAGGTGGGCTCATATACGGGCGCCATCTCGAACTGTCCAGGAGCCACCTCGTTGTGGCGGGTCTTGGCCGGGATGCCCAGGCGCCACAGCTCCCGGTCCAGATCCATCATGTAGGCGAGGATGCGCTCGCGGATGGAGCCGAAGTACTGGTCCTCCAACTCCTGGCCCTTGGGCGACGGAGCACCGAACAGGGTGCGACCCGTGAGCACGAGGTCGGGGCGCTGTTCCGCCAGGCGGCGGTCGATGAGGAAGTACTCCTGCTCGGGCCCGATGTTGGTGAACACCCGGGTCGCCGTCGTATTGTCGAACCAGCCCAGGATGCGGAGCGCCTGCTTGCCCAGCGCCTCCTGCGATCGCAGCAGCGGGATCTTGTGGTCGAGTGCCTCGCCCGTGTATGACACGAACGCGGTGGGGATGGTGAGCGTGACGCCGTTGGGCTCGACTTGCAGGAAGACGGGGCTGGTGACGTCCCAGGCGGTATAGCCGCGAGCCTCGAAGGTGGCCCGGATGCCGCCCGACGGGAAGGAACTCGCGTCAGGCTCGCCCTGGAGCAGGTTCTTGCCGGAGAACTCTGCGATGGTGCGGCCCTCGCCGGTCGGGTTCAGGAACGAGTCGTGCTTCTCCGCCGTGGAGCCCGTCATGGGCACGAACCAGTGGGTGTAGTGGGTGGCGCCCCGCGCCATCGCCCATTCCTTCACGCCGTGCGCGACCGCATCCACGATGGCCGGGTCGAATGGCTCGTGACCTTCGATGGTCCGGCGCAGCTTCTTGAAGATCGGCTTAGCCAGGAACTCCCGCTGGGCATCCTCCCCGAACACGTACTGGCCATAGATGTCCTGGCCAGCGTGCTCCAGGTGATCCTGGGTAGAGGCCACCTGATAGGTGGCGATCGCGGCGATGGCCTCGGTACGTGCGCTCATGTGACTCCTGCCGTGTGGCGTCGTTCCTGGTGTTGGGATCGAAACGGACGACCGAACGCCTCCATCGGCGCTCCGACTCCCGGCTCTTGTCCTCGAAGCGGACTCCTCCACCCGGCACCCTCGCCCGGATCGTGGAGCACGCGATGGTCGCCCTGGATCGGCCCGTTCACGGGCGGGGCGCGGTCGCTCAGGCTATCTCCAAGTCTATCGGCCGGGCGGTTGCGGTTGGGTGCCGGCATCCATGCAGACGGGGATCGGAATCGGGTACTTTCCGGACAGTCGTGGACAAGTCGCGCCGGTCACCGCTCATGCCGCGGCGTGAACGATGACCTCCAGGGTGCCTCGGCGGATCTCCAGCACCGAGCGATCCGGGAGCTCCTGCCAGCCGGCATCCGGGGCGGTCCCTTCCTGCGTGGCCGGGATGCCTGCTGAGGCGACCACGACCCGGTCGGGTCCGACCCGGTACCAGAGGCGATAGTCTCGCTCGGTCTCGCCGTAAGGCTGCGACCGGATGGTCGGCGCATGCCACCACGCCACCGCAAGCAACGACTCCGGGGTCAGCAGCAGGGCGTTGAGCGACGTCATCCGGGCGCGCTCGGTGATGCGCTGGGCGGCGACACGCAGTGCCACGGGTGCGCCGACCTCGTGGATCCCGGCGCGGACCAAGGCCCAATATCGCTCGCTGTCCGTGTCGCCCATCGATGATGGTCCGTCTGCTTCGGCCACGAGCGTGTCGAGGGTCTCGGCTGGCCACGCATAGCCGTTGTGCGCGAAGGCCAGGCCATCTCCGAGGAAGGGGTGCGTGTTGGCCAGCGTCAGCGGCATCCCCGGCGACGCCTGACGCAGGTGCAGCATGGCTGCATCGGTGTACGTATCCACGACGGTCGACGCGAAACCCGCGCTGAGGGACGCCTGGGTCGGCTCCTTGCGCACGTCGACGCAGCCTCGATCATCGATCCAACCGACGCCCCAACCGTGGCCGTGCTCCAGGGATAGCGCCTGGAACGCCGGCAGCTCCGAGACCAGCTGGGCTGCGAGGATCGAGGGTGTGCGGCTGACGACGCCAAGGAGACGACACATACCCCCACGATACGGCGCGCGGCGGTCCTGCGACAAGTGGCCGCCCCGTGACGCATTCCGCGGCTGCGCGATGAGCGTCCGGATCGGCCGGACCGCGGCCATGTGAGTCCCCAGTGGTCCAACGGGCGGAGAAACGATGGTACGGGCCGGCTCTGGCGCTCCAGGGCAGCCTTCCCCCGACGGATCGGCGCCGCACGGCCGCACATCGACGGAGAGAGGCCTCGGATGCCCGAATGGAAGGCCGATGCGCGTCCTGCTCCGCCAGTAGGCCTCCCAGATGATCCGCCGGCGGCTGACGCCCTGGGACCGCCGGCTGGTCGCGCTCTGGACCCTATGGCGTCGGCACTACGGCGTCGGCGCTCCGGCCACGAGCGCCTCCAAAGTCCTCCACCAAACGAGCCAGCTCGCGCGGCAGGTCCACGTATCGATCGCCGGTCATCGCGATGCGCAGCGTGTCGCCGTCCAGCCGGATCCAGGCCCGTCGGCGAGGCAGGTAGAAGGTCATCACCAGGCCGCTGATGAGACACAGGAACGCCAGCCAGATGACGGGTGCGCCCGGATCGTTCTTGATGACCATGCCCGTCCATGCCCCGACGCTGTCCCAGGTCAGCGAGTAGCCCGCGGTGAGGGCCGGGTCCGCGGTCCCGCGCACGCCGATGAGCGCCCGAAACAGGGTCGGCGCGGCGCCCGTGGCATCGGACGGGCCGACACCCTGGAGCAGCAGCGCGGGCGCCCCGTCAGCGGTCCGGGTGAGCACGGTCAGGATGCCGATCTCGGAGCCGGGGATGGTGCCGAAGCCCGACGGGAAGTCGCCCACGTTGCTGTCGAGCAGGATGGGGCCAGTCCAGACCAGCTGTCCGTCGGCATCCCGGATGGTCATGTCGACAGCCGGACCGAACGTGTTCTGGTGGAACATGAAGCCCTGGACCTCCAGCGGGTCGTTGACCCGGATGTCCTTTCGGGCGATCTGCTGGCCGTCCTGGAATACGGACAGGTCGGTCACGTAGTCGGCCGGCTTGCCGTTGTCGAGCACGGGTGCCGCGAAGCTATTGACCTTGACCAGCATGTTGCCGGGTGTGCCGACGGGCTGGACCGGCGCGGTCTGGCCGACGCCCACGAACACCACCGTCTCGAAACCCAGCGTGACCGTCACCGCGCCACCCACGAGGAACAGGATCAGGCCCAGGTGGGTGAGCAGCGTGGTCAGCTTGAAGTACTGGTTCCGGTCGCCGTGCAGCCACTGGACCGTGCCGTCCGCTGAGGTCACGCGGCGGACCTTGAAGTGGCGGCGGCGGAGCGTCCTCGCGATGTCGTCCGGGGCGAGGTTGGAGTGCTCCAGCTCTGCCCGATCGGGCAGTCGAGGGTCGAAGAACGGCAGCGGCTGGTCCACGATGCCCGGCTGCACCGAGCGCCACAAACGCGGCGTGCGGTCCAGGGTGCAGCAGATGATGGCGACCACGAGGACCACCAGGATGGCCACGAACCAGATGGCCGAGAAGATCCGGAAGAATCCCAGCGTGTCGAACAGGTCGACCATCGCGGGCCCGAACCGGATGCCCAGGAACTGGTTGGCATCCCAGCGGGTATGCATGTCGGCGAGCTCTCGGGCATAGCCAGCCGGGTCGCGCAGCACCGACGACGGGAACTGCCGCACCAACGAGCCGATGAGGCCCGAGACGACGATGGTGATGATGAGGATGACCGCGAACCGGACGCTCGTGAGCGTCGCCCAAGCGGCCCTGCCGAGCCGGGAGAGCAGGTCCAGGGGAGAGCCGCGTCGGGTCCCGGTGAGAGCGGTGGTGGCGATGAGCGGATCCGTCGAGTGGTCGCGTCAGACCGTGAGCGCCGCGGATGCCGCGGCCGTGGCGCCAGTCGTGGCGGATCCCCGGGCGCCAGTCGTGGCGGATCCCCGGGCAGTGGCCAGCGCCGCGTCCACATCGGCGAGCAGGTCCTCGATCTCCTCCAGGCCAACGGAGATACGCACCATCCCCTGGAGGATGCCCGCGGTCGCGAGCTCCGCATCCGTCAACTGCCGATGGGTGCTGGATGGCGGATGCACGATGAGCGTCTGGATGCTGCCCAGCGACGCGGTCCGGGGTGGGATGGTCAGGCCATCGATGAAGGACGAGGCGAATGCCCGGTCTCCCAGGTCCACGGCCATGAGGCCACCGCCATTGCGCAGCTGCCGACGCGCGATGGCCGCCTGGGGATGCGAGTCCAGACCCGGGTAGACCACCCGACGGACTTCCGGCCGCTGTTCCAGGCTACGTGCCAGGATGAGGGCGCTTGCCGCATGGCGGTCCATCCGGACGTGGAGGGTCTCCATCCCCCGGAGCACCAGGAACGCGGCGAAGGGCGCGATCATGCCGCCCGTCTCGATCTCCGTCTCCCGCACCTGGGCCATCAGCTCCGCACGGCCGGCGACCGCACCTGCGAGCACGTCGCTGTGGCCACCGACCCACTTGGTGGTCGACTCCACCACGAGGTCGGCACCCAGCGATAGCGGGAGGCAGAGGTACGGTGATGCGAACGTGTTGTCCACGATGACCACGGCGCCATGCCGATGGGCGAGTTCGCTGAGCGCCTCGATGTCGGCCATCACGATGGTCGGGTTGGCGATGGTCTCGAGGTACAGCACCCGGGTCGGGGTACGGAGTGCCGCCTGCACCGCATCCGGATCGGTCGCATCCACGTAGACCACGTCCACGCCGAAGCGGGCAAGTACGGCGGACAGCAGCGTCCGGGTACTACCGTAGACCGCCTGCGTCGCGACGACCCGGTCGCCTGCGCGCAGCTGGGACAGTAGTGCCGCGTGGATGGCGGCCATGCCGGAGGCGAATGAGAAGCCGCGCTCCGCACCGTGCAGCTGGGCGAACGCATCGGACATGGCCGACGCGGTGGGGTTGCCAGCTCGCGCGTACGCGTAGCCCGGCCGGCGGTCGGAGAGGATGTCACCCAGCTCCGCGGCGTCATCCGCCTCGAAGGTCACGGACTGGTAGATGGGCACCGAGTTGCCGCCCTGATGGACCACAGGCGGGGTGCTGGCAGCACGGATGGCACGCGTGCCAAAGCCGCGCACCTGCTCATCGTTCCGGGACATGGCCAAACTCTACACCGGGTCCGGCGGGGCCCTGTGGGCGGGCCCGCCGAGCCCTGTGGGCGTGCCCGGCGTACCATGGAGCGCGTCCGCAGTGCGACCGTGGGAGACCCGTCGCCGCTGGCATCCTGCGCTCGGTCGGCATCGGTCACGCAGCGTGTTTCGGCGTCGTGCGGGCCAAGGGAGTCCGCTGCATGAGTTTCTGGCTCAACGACCGCTTCGATCGACTCGACCGCCAGATCACGACCTGGATGGCGACCTACGGCCTGCTGGCGTTGCGCATAGCGCTGGGTGCCGTCTTCCTGTGGTTCGGGGCCATCAAGCTGGTGCCGGGCATGAGTCCGGCGGAAGGACTTGCGGGCCTGACCATCGAGCGGCTGAGCCTGGGCATCGTGCCGGCTGCCGTGGCCATTCCGTTCCTGGCGCTCTGGGAGTGCGCCATCGGTATCGGGCTGCTGGCGGGGATGTGGATGCGCGCGACCCTGCTACTGCTGTTCGTCCAGATGCTGGGCACGCTCACACCGCTGCTGCTCTTCCCGTCCGAGACGTTCTCCAGCTTCCCGTTCGCGCCCACGCTGGAGGGCCAGTACATCCTCAAGAATGCCGTCCTCATCGCGGGCGCCCTGGTCCTTGGCGCCACGGTCCGAGGCGGCCGCCTGACGCCGGAGCCGCTCACGGCGACGCTCGGCCGGACCCCGCAGCCGGGAGCGTGATCACCGACCGGCGCTAGGCGTGGCTGATGTCGCTGGGTTCGTGGTGCTGCCAGGCCGCCGCGACTTCACCCTCGACCTTCATCGCGACCGTGCGCCGGTCCATCGCTGACGTGCCGGTCTCCGAGGGCGGGTCCAGGCGGGTCTCTGCGGGCGGCTCCATGCCGGTCTCCCAGGGTGCGTGGCCGGGATCCGGTGAGCGGGCGGCGGCGCCGTAGCTGCCGCGGCCGCCCTGGTCGCGTGTCGGTCGCGTCGAGTCGCGGCCCGGGTTGCCCATGCGGGTCGCCACTCGCTCGGTCCGCGTGGCGTAACCCACGATGCTGTCCTTGCCGCTGCGCTTGGCCTCGTAGAGCGCCGCATCCACGGCGGCCATCAACTCCTCCACGGTCGCACCGTCGGAGGGATAGGCCACCAGACCCACCGAGACCGTCGTGTGGATGGTCTGGTCACTGACCCGGATGGACAGACCCGCGATGTCCCTCCGGAGCTTCTCGGCGACCACGTAGCCGCCCGCCGCATCCGTGTCCGGCAAGAGGATCACGAACTCGTCGCCACCGTATCGGGCAGGTGTGTCCGTGGCGCGGACGCTGCGCTGGATGACCTCCGTGATCCCCTGGAGGAGACGATCGCCGTAGTGGTGGCCGTACGTGTCATTGACCGGCTTGAGGCCGTCCAGATCCAGCATCAGCAACGCGAAGCCGCGGCTGGCGCGCTCAGCGAGTCGGAGCTCCCGCTCCATGGCCGCAAAGAAGTGGGTCCGGTTGTAGAGGCCGGTGAGGGGATCGAAGCGAGCCAACCGGAGTGCCGCTTCGTGGGCCCGCCGATGCTCTCGGCCGGCGACAGTGCCGATGAACGCGAAGAGCACAAGGGCCACCAGCTGGAAGCCGATGAACGCCAGGTCCTGTTCCAGGCGCGCACTCCGGGGACCCACGAGCAACCCGACGGCGCCGTAGCCCAGGCCCGCTACCAGTGCCAGGACGATGGGTGCGACGCCGTCACGCGACAGGGATGCGGCGCCGATGATGAGCAAGAAGCCCACGAAGAAGGGGCTACGCAGGCCGTCGGAGAGGCCCGTGAGGACGGTCACGAACAGGAGTGCCGCGCCCGCCTCCGTCCAATGGCGGATGCCCACCGGGATGCTGCGCGGCGCCATGTCCTGGAGGAACACGACCGCGAGCGTGCCTGCCGCCACCAACAGGTAGATGGCCGCGTCGGTCTGGACAGCGCCATCGCTCCACCAGCCGCTGAGCGCTACCAACGCGGCGACGGATGCCAGGAACACCAGGGCCACGATCCGGATGGTCCGGTCGCGAACATGCGGTCGGGGTGCCGTCAGCTCGTCGTCCGGCTCCTGGGCACCATCATGTCCGGTCGTGCCCTGATCCTGGGCGCCCTGAAATGGGCGGTCTCCACCTGGCGTCGATCCGGCATAGCGGCGGCCCGAGAACCAGGCCGCGGCAAGGCCGACGCACACCGCGCCGATGGAGAGCACGCCCACGCCCACGAGCACGGGGGTGTCGGTCATAAGGATGTTTCGATCGCTTCCTGGCGCGTCGTGGACTGGGTGGCACGACGAGGGAGGCATGACCTCCGCTGGGATGTCCGATGGTACCCGCGCCGGGGGTCCTGTCGTCACCCCGGAGGCCGGTCCGGTCCTGATAGTGTGGCCACCGTGCAACGGACCAAGCGACCGCCAGACAGCAACGACCGCACCCCGGTCACCGCACTCGACCGGAGCATCCTCGACCAGCTCCAGCGCGATGGACGGCGGCCCTACACCCAGATCGCGGCAGACCTCGGCGTCTCCGAATCGACCGTGCGGCAACACACGGAGCGGCTCATCGAGCGGGGCGTGCTCCAGATCGTTGGCGTCACCGATCCGCTGCGCCTGGGCTACGACCAGATGGCCATGGTCGGCGTCCGCTGCGAGAGCGAGCGCCTGCTGGGCGTCGCCGACGAGATCGCCCAGCTGCCGGAGGTGACGTACGTGGTCGTGACCGCGGGCGCCTACGACCTGCTGGTGGAGACCGTCTGCCGCGACAACGCCGAGCTGCTGTTCTTCCTTGCGGACAAGCTGCGCCGGATCCAGGGCGTGGTGAGCACCGAGACCTTCGTCTACCTGCGCATCACCAAGCAGACCTTCCACTGGAGCACTCGCTGACGATGCCCCACACCAGGGGCCTGGGCGACCCGCGCACTCGACGCATCATCGTGGGCTCTCTCATCGCGGGCGCGGCCCTGTTCCTGGCCGCGTGGCTGCTGTTCCACTGGTCACCGTTGCTTGCCTGGCTGGCCGGTTGGACACCGGTCGCATTCGCCGCCTACGCCATCGACAAGCGGGCCGCGACCCGGGGCGACTGGCGCATCCCGGAGATCGTGCTCCATGGCCTGGCGCTCATCGGTGGGGTCATCGGCGCGTGGGCGGGCCGGCTGGTGTTCCGGCACAAGACCCGCAAGCCGGTGGTCCTGGTCGTGCTCGTCATCGCCAGCGTGCTGTGGGCCGGGATCGCCATCTGGGCCGTCTTCGGCCGCTGACGGGCGCCTGGCCGAGTCCTGTCAGCTCGTCACGGGATCGTGATGCCTGGCGTCAGCCATCCTGCCTGAAGAAGACCTGGAATTCCAGGGTCACGTCGTCGGCCAGGGACACGACTCGCTGCGAGGAGGGTCGCTCCATGCCGAAGTCCTGCCACGTGAACGTGAACGAACCGGAGATGCCGATGACGTCCTGAGTGAGGCGCGTGGTGAGCGGGATCTGGACGCCCTTGGTGACTCCGTGGAGGGTCAGGTCGCCCATGGCGGTCACGGACACCTGCTCGCCTTCGGTGGGTACCGAGCCGAGCTCGATGGGTGCCGTGAGCACGAACGTGGCGTCCGGGAACTGGTCCGTCTGGGTGCCCTGGCGGCCGAGCTGGCCGTCCCGCATCGACTGGTCGCTGACGAGCGTCGTCAGGTCCACGCTGAGGTTCGCGGCGGTGAGCTGGGTGCCGGCGAGGGCCAGGATGCCCGTCACGTCCGGGGTGCGGCCGACGGCGACGGTGCCACCGATACCGACCAGCTCCTCCTGGACCCGATAGCCGGCCCATGAACCGCTGAAGTCACCGGCTGCGTAGTCAAAGGAGCCGATGGAGGGGTCCGCGGTCCAGGTCCCA
>JBBQNA010000089.1:0-12483 GCA_038329515.1 Candidatus Limnocylindrales bacterium
CTCGACCAGAGCGCCCGCCCGCGCAGTCCATCCCTGCCCGCGGAGAGCTCCTCGACCGTGACGGCCTGGGTCACGGTCACGTCGTCGAGCACGCCCAGCGCCCCGAGGATGAACGCGGCCAGGAGGAGGCCCCGGATGTCGAGCGTCCCGCCGAGCGCCGACCACAGGAACAGGAAGTCATCCGATCCCGAGGCACTGAACCGGGCCACCTCGGTCATGACAGCGGATGAGACACCCACGATGGCGAGGGCGCAGATGGTGCCCAGGATGGCGGCGATACCGGGCCGCCGGAATCCCTCGGTGAGCCCGATGGTGGCCACTGTGACGACGCTCGCGACGATCAGCGCGAGGGGCACCGGGGGCGTACCGGTCAGGACCTGTGGGATGACGACCTTGAGCACCAGGGCCACCGTGAGGCCGAGCGCGATGAGGGCACGGAGCCCCTGGCCACGTCCGACGATCAGGACGGCGACCACGAAAACCAGCAGCAGGATGGCCAGGGAAGGCAGTCGGTAGCGGTCCGACACGCTGATGAATGGCGCGCCATCGGGCTGGCCCGTGAAGCTGACGACCACCTCGTCGCCAACGGCGAAATCCTCCACCCGGGTCGCCAGGCTTGCCGTACCCAGGTACGCACTCACCACCTCGCCCGCACGCGGACCGTCCAGGAGCAGCACCTGGAAGTCGCCGTCGGCCTCGCCGGAGCCGTCGTCCGGGATGCCCGGTGCCCCTGGGTCGAAGTCAGTGACGAGGTCGCCACTCGGCAGCACGATGGGGATGTCCGGGACTTCCGGCCGCGGGACGACCGCGACGATACGTCCCCGGTAGCCCTCGACCTGGGGTCGCTCGTCGGTGCCCAGACCCTGGTCGGGCAGGGTCATGATGGCGGCGATGGCAACGACCGTGATGGCTGCCGGCATCAGTGCCCGAAGCCAGGACAAGGGACGCATCCAGCAAAGGATACGTGGCCTCGTGGGTTGTCCGGTATCCCTGACCCGAACACCGATGGGCCACCCGGTCTATGGTCCGTGACGTGAGCGAGACCCATGAGAGTACCAACGTCGAGCGATTCCTGGCCGCGTTCCAGGCCATCGAGGGCGACCTTCGAGGACGCATCGTGGATCCGGGACGCGACGGGCACATCTCGTTCCCGGAGCTGCTGCGCGGTGCCCGATCGGTCATACCGCGGCGCCTGGAGCTGGACCTGCGGGAGTTGAGCGAGCTGCGCAATGCCCTGGTCCACGGCACCAATGGGCGGGTCATGGCGGAGCCCACACGGGATGCGGTCGGCGAGATCGAGCACATCCGGGACCTGCTGCTGTCGCCACCACTCGTCATCGACCTCGTCCAGCGGGGCAAGGTCGTGATCGTCAGCCCCAGGAACTCCCTCGCCAGCGCCGTCGCCCGGATGCGCAGCGACGGCTTCTCGCAGCTGCCGGTGTACGACCCAGCCGGCTACGTGGGCCTGTTGACGACGCAGACCATCGTCCGTTGGCTGGCCGACACGGGTATGGACGCGGCGCGCTCACGCCCGACCATCGGCGACGTGCTGGCACATGCCGAAGCCACGGCTGAGTGCCAGGTGCTGCCGGCGTCCACGACCGCCATGGGGGCGTTGGACGCCTTCGAGCTCTCCCGTCAGGTCGGCCGCGAGCTGGTGGCCATCCTCATCAGCGAGCACGGCCGCACGGATGTCCTGCCCCTCGCCATCGTCACGGTGCATGACCTGCCCGCGCTCGTGGGGGCGGTGTATCCCCGACCTGCCCGGGTCCCCGACCCGGGCTGACGATCAGGAGGGCGTGCCGCTGAACTTGACCAGCAGGATGTGACCGCTGTTGAGGTCCGTGGCAAACAGGCGTCCGGCGCCGTCCTCGCCAAAACCGCTGATGTTGCGACCCGTCGAGACACCGGCGTTGGGGCCGATGATGTCGCCGCCGCTATCCAACGTCCACAGCCGACCCGAGCAATAGTCCGTGTAGACGTACACGCCCTGCCATGCGGGATAGTCGGGTCCGCGATACGCGTAGCCACCCGTTACCGCGCAGCCATCGCTGTGGCTGTATTGCTGGACTGGCTGCACACCATAGACGTGGCAGTCCTTGTTGCCCTCGTACTGGTGCGTCCCTTCGCAGAAGTCCCAGCCGTAATTGTTGCCCTTGCCGGCGGCCGTGCCGCTGCTGTTGGCCCGTGACTTGTCGACCTCTTCCCACTGCCCCTGGCCGACGTCACCGATCCAGAGATCGCCGGTCAGTCGGTCGAACGACCAGCGCCACGGGTTGCGCAGGCCTCGGGCGAAGATCTGGGGGTTGGCGCCGCTGACGCCAACGAAGGGGTTGCTTGATGGGACGCGGTAGTGTTTCGGCCCGCTGCCATCCGGGTCCCTGGGGTCGATGCGCAGCATCTTGCCCAGTCGCGAACCCAGGGACTGTGCTCGCTCGGCGGGGTCGCCAGCGCCCCCACCGTCGCCCGTGCCGATATACAACAGGTCGTCCTGGCCGAACGCCAACATGCCCCCGTTGTGATTGGCATCGGGCTGGGAGATCTTGGTCACCAGCCGATAGGAAGAGGCGATCGCCTTCGTGACACTCGTGCTCGAGCGCTTGAACTCCGCGATGACCGTCGCGCCATCCGGCTTCCGGGTGTAGTTGACGTAGAAGCGGCGGCTGGTGGCGTAGTCGGGCGCAAACGCGACCCCCAGCAGGCCCTGCTCGCTGCCGTCGTACTTGACACGGCTGCGGAGGTCCAGGAATGTGCCCACCTTGACCCATGCGCTGCCGCTCCAACTAGCGACCTTGATGCGCCCCGTCTGCTCCACGATGAAGATCCGGCGGCTCGAACCGGCCGGGGCCGCGACCAGGACCGGTCGGTCATAGCCCTTGAGGATGGTCGACACGGACACGCCGTCGGCCGCGGCGCCGGGCGCCACGAGCAGGGCGGAACCGAGCAGGGCGACCGTGATGGCGGCCACGAATGGGCGAGCGATACGGGTCAGCGCGGCGTGCATCGATACCTCCTGGGGCGGGGACGGCGAGCAGCCACCATAGCGGGCCATCCCCCGCCGCGCACACCGGACGACGGTCCGGGGGCGTCGGACTAGAACGGCGGCCAGGGGATGATGTGCCGGTACGGGTCCGGCAACGGCAGGCAGCCCGCCCGCAGCAGCTGCTCCGCGCGCGACCGGAGCGCGTCGATCTCGGTCACATCCAGCAGCTGCTCCAGTTGCTCGCCGAGGGTGCCGCGCAGCGCGTCGAGCACTCGCTCCAGCATCTCCCGCTCCTCGTCCACCAGGGACTCCCCGCGCCACCCCCAGAGCACCGTGCGCAGCTTGGGGTCTGCCGAGAAGCAGATGCCATGGTCGCAGCCGTGGACCCCGTCCTCGGTCACGAGGACGTGGCCGCCCTTGCGGTCGGCGTTGTTGACGAGCACATCGAACACCGCCATGCGCCGCAGCCGGTCGTCGCGGGTCAGGATCAAGCGCAGGATGTCGGTAGCCTCGTCGGTCTCGATCCAGAGCTGGACCATGCCCTCGCCGGCCGGTCCGTTCCGGACCACGGTCGGGGGGACGATAGACCAGCCGGTGGCCTCCGAGACCAGCCACGCGGCGACTTCGCGGAGTGCCAGCGTGCCCGTTCGGAAATCGACCAGCGGCCGCTCCCCACGGATGGGCTTGTACACCGCGTGCAGCGACCCGATGCCCTGTGGCAGCGGCCAGGGGACCTGAAGCTCGCACCACAGCACCACGTTGGATGCCTCGGTCACCCTGCCGGCCACCGTGAGCTCGCCGTCGCGCAGCAGACGAAGTGCATCCTCGGTCGAGATGGGCACGTCCGACTGCCAGCGACGCATGTCCGGCACCGCCTGGGTCAGTTCAGGTACCCGTTGCTGCGCACGCACACGTGACCCTCCGGGTTGAGCGGCTGGCCGCAGAACGGGCACGCGGGACGACCCGAGGACACGACCCGCGCCGCCCGCCGCGCGAAACCGAGCGCCATGGCCGCACTCAACCGGACCCGGAGCACATCGGGCCCTTCCGGTGCATCGTCCGGGATGTCGTCGTCATCCTCGTCTACCGTCGCCTGCTCGTCGTCGGCATCACTCTCGCCGAGGTCCGGCAGGTCGTCGAACTCCTCCTGCGAACGAGCCTCGATGGTCACCTCGGACTCCTCGCCATCCCAGGAGATGGTCAGGGTGCCGGCGCGGAACGCGTCGCGCAGCGGCTCGTCCAGGGAACGGTCGTCATCACCCGGCACAGCTGCCAGGTCGATGTCCGCGATACCCGCCACACCGCGTTCCTGGAGCTCGGCCACGATGGCACTGACCCGGTCCGCCAGGAGCGCCACCTGGACCTTCTCGAGGCTGACCGAGGTCACCCGGCGACCTTCCACCGCCTGGAGGAAGAAGACACGCTGACCTGGAGGCCCGATGGCCCCGGCAACGAAACGGTCGGGGTCATCGAACACGAAGATACGTCTGGGCACGATCCCGACTCTAGCGGCTCGCGCTGGCGGCGTCATCCGAGGTCATCGTCAGGACCCTGCAGCGCGCGAGCCGATGATGGCCTCGGCCTCGATCTCCACCCGCCATCGGGGGTCGAGCAGGCCCGAGATGACGACCATCGTGGTGGCAGGGCGGACATCGCCGAAGACGGCGCCGTGGGCCTGGCCCACCGCTTCCTGATCCGCAACGTCGACGAGGTACATGCGCGTCCGGATCACGTCCGCGGCACTCGCCCCGGCGGCCGCGAGCGCGTCCACGATGATGGTCAGGCAGCGGGCGGCCTGGACGCCGACATCGGGATCGACCGTGCCGTCGGGCCAGATGGGTGCGGTGCCCGACACCATCACCCGGTCACCGACACGCACCGCGCGGCTGTAGCCGACGACTGGCTCGAATGGCGAACCCGACGGCACCAGCTGCCGCTCAGGCATCCGGCACCAGTGTCGACATGAGCGTGGACACGACGGTGATGACGATGGAGCCCGCGATGGCGGCACCGATGGTCGTGGTCGAGAAGGTGGGCGGGAAATCGCCGATGTGGAGGACCGGCAGCCACACCTTGTCCACCACCCACGCGAGGAGCAGCAGCAGGCCGGCGTTGAGGAAGAAGCCGAACAGGCCCATCGAGACCAGGTTGATGGGCAGGCTCACGGCCCGCAGTACGGGTCGCAGGTACGCGTTGATGATGCCGAACAGGATCGCAAGCACACCCAGCGTGATGAGCGACTCGACCGTGTCGTTCTTCCAGGCCAGGCTGATGCCAGGCACGATGAGTGCGGCTGCGATGAGCGCCACGCCATTGATGATGATCCGGCTGAGCTTCACCGCGGGAGTGTAGCCGGCCATCCCTGGGTCGCCCGGGTGGCCCTGCGCCTGCTATCGCCGTGCGACTGTCACTCGCGAGACTGGCAGATCCGGCGCTTCAGCACGACTCCGCGACCATTTGGGCGACTGCTAACTCGCACCACGCCCCATTCGCGTCACGGATGCGAGCACCAGTCGCACGCGCGACTCCGTCGGTCGCGCCCGACTGCCCAGGTAGGCCTTCGTTGCGCCATCTCGCGACTACCAGTCGCGCCGACAAGGCATCAGCGGCCGCATGCCGGGTGCGGTCGCGCCCGACGGGATCCGTACTGGACAGACCGACTATGTGCTCCCGCTCGAGGACGCCCGGGCGCAGGCCGCCTACGGCATGCACTCGGCCATCAACCAGATGCTCATCATGCGTGGCGACCGCCCCGGCCGCACGTTCGTGGTGCTGGTCAAGGACGCCATCGGCTTCTGACCGCGGGCGCCAGCACGGTCCACGGCGCCAGCAGGGTCCGTGCCGCCAGCACGGGCCCGGCGCCAGCACCGCCCATGAATGCCCCTTCGGTCCTGCCGAGGGGGCATCACCGTGTCCGCGGCTCGGGTCAGAGGTCGGCGAATCGGTCCGTGGCCTCGATGAGCTGGTGGAGGATGCCCGGCTGGTCGAATGCGTGACCGGCGTCGGGGACGATGTGGAAGTCGGCCTCCGGCCATGCCTGGTGCAGCTGCCACGCGGTGCGCATGGGGGTCGCGAGGTCGTAGCGGCCCTGGATGATGACCCCCGGGATGTCCCGCAGGCGGTGCGCGTCGCGGATGATCTGGTTCGGCTCCAGGAACGCGTCGTGCACGAAGTAGTGGTTCTCGATGCGCGCGAAGGCCAGCGCGTAGGCATCCGCGGCGAACGTGTCGCGTAGGCCCGGATCGGGCAACAGCGTGATGGTCTGGCCTTCCCACAGGCTCCAGGCACGCGCGGCCCCGACCCGCACGACCGGGTCGGGGTCCGTCAGTCGACGGCGGTAGGCGGCCACCATGTCGTGTCGTTCGTCGGCCGGTATGGGTGCCAGGAACTCCTCCCACAGGTCCGGGTAGAGCCACGAGGCGCCCTCCTGGTAGTACCACGCGATCTCCTCCGGTCGGCAGGCGAAGATGCCCCGCAGCACCAGCTCCGTGACACGAGCGGGATGCGTCTCGGCGTATGCCAGGGCGAGGGTCGAGCCCCACGAGCCCCCGAAGACCTGCCACCGGTCGACGCCGACCATCTCCCGCAGCCGTTCGATGTCCGCCACGAGGTCCCAGGTGGTATTCGCGTCGAGCGAAGCGTTGGGTGTCGAGCGGCCGCAGCCCCGCTGGTCGAACAGCAGCATCTGGTACCGACGGGGGTCGAACAACCGCCGATGGCTGGTGCTCAGACCACCACCCGGCCCGCCGTGCAGGAACACCACGGGCTTGGCGCCGGGCGTCCCCACCAGCTCCCAGTAGACCTGGTGCCCGTCACCTACCTCCAGCATCCCGGCCCGGTACGGCTCGATGGTCGGATACATGCTGCGCAGGCTGGTGGCTGATGCCTGGGCGTCGCTCATCCGGTCCGTCTCCTGTGATGTTGCTGGTCCCCGGCAGAGATCATGCGTTGCTGGAAGCGGCCCACAGGTTGATGCCGCTCTCCTGCGCGAAGGTGTCGATCTCGGCCAGTTCCTCGGCCGAGAAGGCCGGGCTGCGCAGCGCCGCGAGGTTCTCCTCCAGCTGGGCGACCGAGCCCGCCCCGACGAGCGCGGAGGTGACGCGCTCATCGCGCAACGTCCAGGCCAGAGCCATCTGCGCCAGGGTTTGCTCCCGACGTGCCGCGATGGCCGCGAGGCCCCGGACCCGGTCCAGGGTCTCTGTCTGCAGCAGCTCACCAGACAGTGAGCCCTCCTCGGAGGCACGGGACCCGGTCGGCACACCGTCGAGGTACTTGCCGGTCAGCATCCCCTGGGCAAGGGGTGAGAACACGATGCAGCCGATGCCTTCCGAGCCAAGCACGTCCAACAGGCCACCCTCGATCCAACGATTGAGCATCGAGTACGAGGGCTGCGAGATGAGCAACGGGGTGCCCAGTCCGCGCAGGACGGCTGCCGCCTCCATGGTCCGCTCCGCGGAATAGGACGACACGCCCGCATAGAGCGCCTTGCCCTGGCGCACGGCCGTATCGAGGGCACCCATCGTCTCCTCGAGCGGTGTGGCCGGATCCACTCGGTGGGAGTAGAAGATGTCCACGTGATCCAGGCCCATGCGCACCAGGCTCTGGTCCAGGCTGGCCAGCAGGTACTTGCGGGATCCCCAGTTGCCGTACGGACCCGGCCACATGTCATAGCCCGCCTTGGACGAGATGATCAGCTCGTCTCGATGGGCCCGCAGATCGGTGGCCAGGATGCGCCCGATGTTCGTCTCCGCCGAGCCCGCCGGCGGCCCGTAGTTGTTGGCGAGGTCGAAGTGCGTGACTCCCAGGTCGAAGGCGCGCTGGATGATCGCCCGCTGCCGATCCGAGGTGGTGATGCCGCCGAAGTTCTGCCACAGGCCGAGGGAGATCTCGGGCAACTGCAGTCCGCTGCGTCCGGATCTCCGGTAGCGCATCTGCTCGTAGCGGGTGGGTGCTGGAACGTAGCTCATCGGTCTGTCCTCCTAGGTGACGCGACGTGCGGCTCGGACGGTCGCACCTCGCCGGAGCCACGAACGACCAGTCGGGTCGGCAGGACGATCCGGTCCGCCGCCCCTGTCCAGCCATCGAGTCTTCGCAGCAGCATCCGGGCGGCAGTGCTGCCCAAGTCATCGGTATCCACGGTCACGACGGTGACCGGTGGTGCAAGCGCCGTCGCGAGCTCGAAGTCGTCGAAGCCAACGAGGGCGATACGCCGCTGCTGACGTGCGAGGGCCAGCGCGGCGCCTACGGTCATCCGGTTGTTGGTGCCGAACACGGCGGTCGGCGGGGAGGGCAGCGCCAGGAGTTCGATGACCCGAGCCTCCGCATCCGCAGACGAATGGCAATCGAACCGCGCAAGCGTGGTATCGGGCGTGATACCTGCCGCATCCAGGGCGCGCCGGTAGCCCGCGTACCGCTCGCTCATCGTGTGCACGTCCAGCCGGTCACCGACGATGCCGATCCGACTGTGACCGTGAGCGATCAGGTGGTCGACCGCTGACCGGGCACCGCCGATGTTGTCGACGAGTACGACATCCGCGCGGATCCGGCCCGGCGGCCGGTCGATGAAGACGACCGGCATGCCCATGCGCCGTTCCCGCGACAGGTATCGATGGTCCTTGCCCACTGGCACGACCAACAGGCCGGTGACCCGCTGCTTCACCAGGGAGTCGACGACAGCCCTCTCGCGCTCTCGGTCCTCATCTATGCTCGCGGTGATGATCATCATGTGGCGTTCGCGGATGACATCCTCGACCGCCCGCGCGATGGTCGAAAAGAACGGGTTCGCGACGTCGGCGATGACGAGCCCGATGGTGTCGCGGCTGACGCCCCGTTTGAGGTTCGAGGCGATATCGTTCGGTTGGTAGCCCAGCTGACGGATGGCGTCGTTGACTCGAGCCGCAGTTTCCTCGCGGACCCATCGCTCGCCGTGCACGACGCGAGCAACCGTCTTGAAGCTGACGTTGGCGACTGTCGCCACGTCCCGCATCGTGGGTCGTGCTCCGCGGCTCGTGGATGCCTGCAGGTTCCTCGGATCTGCTTTGGGCGACATCGGTGACTCCTGGCGGAGGGCGGCGGGGGCCTGAGGCCCGGCCATGGTATCTCGGTTGACCAGACAACGATGTCAGGTTTCGTGTGGCCTGGCGGACCTCGCACATCATTCTCTGCCATCGGATCCCCTCAGGCAGTCCTGGCTAGGGCGGCGCGATCTCACCCGATCCGCGCAGTATCAGACGGGTCGGGATGACCCGAACCTGTGTCGGACCCGTGTCCCCGTCCATCCGCCGGAACAACAGCTCGGACGCGGCCGCACCCATGGCCGTTGGGTCCTGCGCCACGACCGAGAGACCCGGCTCCACCAGGTCCCCCAGCATGACCTCGTCAAATCCGACCAGGGCCACCTTCCGCTGGAGCCCGAGACCTCGGAGCGCCCGAAGCGCCCCGATGGTCACCAGGTTCTGGCTCGCGAACAATGCCGTGGGTGCGTCGCCGACCGTGCCCGACAGGAGTTCTGTGACAGCGGACACAGCCGCGCCGATGGAGTGGAGGTCCTGTCTGACCAGCTGCGCGTCCACGCCGATGGATGCGTCACGAAGAGCATCCTGATAGCCGGCGAAACGTTCCCGCGCCGTGCTGATGGATCGCATGTCACCCAGGAACGCCACGCGCCGGTGGCCCTGCTCGAGCAAGTGTCGGACCCCATCACGGGCTCCGTCACGATTCGCCGCGAGCACGGTGTCCGCATCCAGGTACGACGGAGGGCGGTCGATGAACACCAGGGCGAGGCCGGCTCGACGTTCGTTCACGAGGTAACTGTGGTCCGTCGCTGCCGGGGCGATGACCAGCCCATCCACTCGGCGTGACACGAAGTTCCGGATGAGCTGGCGCTCGCGCTCCGGGTCCTCGTCCAGGCTGGATGCGAGTACCGCGATGCCGCGTGCTCGCGCGGCGTCTTCTATCGCACGGTGGACGGTCGACGAGAACGGGTTGCCGACATCCTCCAGCAACAGCCCGATGGTGGCGGTCCTGCCGTCCGTCCGACGCAGGCTGCTTGCCGCCAGGTTGGGTCGATAGTCCAGCTGGACGGCGGCCTGATCCACGCGCAGCACGAGGTCCGGTGACACGCCCGGCTCCTGGTTGACCACGCGTGACACGGTCTTCAGGCTGACGTTCGCGAGGGCCGCCACGTCGCGCATCGTCGGGCGCACGCGGGGCGCCAAGTGTTGCTCAGTCGGGCCGTCCGTTGCCCTGACAAGGTTGTCTGACTCCGACATGACTACGAGCGTACACCTGAGCGTGCTCACATAGAAACCGTATTGACACCGTCGGGAGTGAGGGCTATAACGCCCCGATAACGTTGTCATTCGGGCGACGCAGGAGGAGGAAGCAACTCATGTCCCTGTCCACACAGGTCCGGGGGGACCGACATCGGATCGTCGCTGTCGGCGCGGCTGCACTCCTGGCGCTCGCAGCGTCGACCACAGCCATGGCCCAGAGCGCGGCGCCGCCCTCGATGGCGCCGGTCGTCGACGGAGCCAGCGTGGGCCTCATCACCAAGACGGAGGTCAACCCCTTCTTCGTGACGATGCGGAACGCCGCCCAGGCCAAGGCCGATGAGCTGGGCGTCCCGTTCCAGGCGTGCGCTGGAGCGTCGGATTCCGACACCCCCGGCCAGGTGACCTGCATCGAGAACCAGATCGCGGCTGGTGTCACGACCATCCTGTTGACACCCGGCGATCCGCTCGCCCTCGCGCCCACGGTCACGGCCGCCCGCGGACAGGGGGTCGTCGTCATCGCCCTCGATACCCAGATGAACCCCACGAACGTGGCCGACGCCACGCTCGCCACGGACAACTTCCAGGCCGGTCTGTTCATCGGCGAGTGGGCCAAGGGCACGCTCGGCGCCGAAGGCGCGAACGCGGTCATCGGCCTGCTCGACGTCTCGGACGGCAAGCAGATCACGACCGAGGTCCAGCGTAACCAGGGCTTCATGCAGGGCTTCGGCATCGCGGACATCGGCGACCCGACCAAGCTCTACGACGAGACCGACCCGCGCATCGCCGGCTACGGGGCGACCGACGGCAATCAGGAACTCGGCCGCACAGCGATGGAGAACCTGCTCGCCAAGAACCCGGCCATCAACCTCGTGTACACCATCAACGAGCCGGCGGCGGCAGGCGCCTACGAGGCGATCCAGGCCGCCGGCCTTGACCATCCGGTCCTGATCGTCTCGGTCGACGGCGGCTGCCCGGGCGTGCAGAACGTCAAGGACGGCAAGATCGGCGCGACCTCGATGCAGTTCCCGCTGCGCATGGCGCAGCAGGGCGTCATCGCGGCGGCCACCGGCGTGCTCCCGGCACCGTCCGAGGGCCTGGAGTTCACGAACACGGGCGTCGTGCTCATCACCGACCAGCCGGTCGAGGGCGTCGAGTCCCAGGACACGACATGGGGCCTGGAGAACTGCTGGGGCTAGTCAACACCCACCGACACCCAACGTGACGGGGTGGCCACACGGCCACCCCGTCCGTGTATCCACCCCATACCGCCCCGAGGGGGCACCGGTGGGAGCCATGGAGTGAGGGGATGAGCGGCCCAGGAGGCCCCCGTCAGGACACCGCCCCGATGGAGGCAGCGGCCGCCGCGGTCACCGGCCTGAACGACGACGACGAACGCCGAGCACTCACGCCGCTCGAGCGCGTCCAGCGCACGCTCCACAAGTACCCGGCGCTGGGTCCGCTGATCGTGCTCATCGTGCTCGCGGCCACGTTCAGCTTGATCGCACCCGACCGTTTCCTGAAGCCCTTCAACCTGTCCCTGATCATCTCCCAGGTGACCGTGGTCGGGACGCTGGCCATCGGCCAGACGATCATCATCCTCACGGCTGGCGTCGATCTGTCGGTCGGAGCCATCGCAGTCTTCGCTTCCATCGTCATGGCCAATGTCAACGTCTCCTGGGGCGTGCCGGGCGTCCTTGCCCTCTTCCTGGGCTTCGCCTTTGGCACGGGTTGCGGATTGCTCAACGGCTGGCTCATCACACGCTTCAGGATGCCGCCGTTCATCGTGACCTTGGGCACGCTCAGCATCTTCTTCGCGCTCGATCTCTACGTCTCGGGGAGCGCGACCGTTCGGGGCACTGACATGGACCCCATCCTGGTCCTGCCGGGTCAGGTCATCGAGTTCCTGGGCACGCGCTTCACGCTCGGGTCGATCGGCATGCTCGTGGCGTACGGCATCATGATGTATCTCCTGCGATTCACCGCCTGGGGCCGCCACATCTTCGCTGTCGGCGACGAGCCGGAATCGGCGCGGCTGTCCGGGGTCCGCACTGACCGCCTGCTCTTGAGCGTGTACGGAGCGGCAGGACTGCTCTACGCGCTCGGCGCCTGGTTCCTGTTGGGTCGCATCAATGCCGCGCCTGACACCTACACGGCTCAGATCAACGTGACTGACGCCACTGGGGCTTGCAGTCCAACACCTTGGTGGGTAGCGCACGGATTGCCAAC
>JBBQNA010000090.1:0-12422 GCA_038329515.1 Candidatus Limnocylindrales bacterium
ACGGACGCCGGACTGCGGGACGTACCCGTGCTGCCCATCGGGATCCCCGCAGATCGGTTCGTGGACCACGGGTCCGTCACGGACCTGCGGCATGCGATCCGCATCGATACAGAAGGCATCACGGCCCAGGTGCTGGAAGCGATCGCGCGGATGGGTGTCGAGCCGGCGCATCCGGCGGTGTCGGTGCCGGCGCGCTCCGCGTAGCCGCGCGCCGCCCTATTGCCCGACCCGTCCGGCGGGGCGCGGGCCACGCGCGGCCGGTTCCTGCCACCATGGGCGCGTGCCGAAACGAGTCCGACTCGACCAGCTGGTGACCGATCGAGGTCTGGCCGTCACACGCAGCCGTGCCCAGGCATTGCTGATGTCCGGCCGCGTCCGCGTCGGGGCGGGCGACGGTGGTCGGCTGGACCGCAAACCCGGCGATATGGTCGACCCACTCATCGACCTCCAGCTGGTTGCGGCGGCGCCCTATGTGTCGCGAGGTGGCGAGAAGCTGGCCGGCGCCCTCGATTCGTTCGGCATCGACCCCGCCGGGCGGACCTGCCTGGACGTCGGTGCCTCCACGGGCGGCTTCACTGACTGCCTGTTGCAGCGTGGCGCGACGCGTGTCTATGCTCTGGATGTGGGGCGCGGACAGCTGGCGGAATCACTACGCGTCGATCCGCGGGTCGTATCCATGGAGCGGACGCATGCCGCTCGGCTCGATCCGGACTCACCGGAGCGACTGGTCCTGCCGGAGGCGGTGTCACTGACCGTCGCCGATGTCTCCTTCATCTCCCTCACCCGGCTGCTCCGGGGCATGGCCGCAGCGACCGCGCCCGGTGGCGACATCCTGCCCATGGTCAAGCCCCAGTTCGAGCTCACGCCCCGTGACGTACCGGGGGGCGTGGTGCGGGATCCGGCGCTTCGCGCGGCAGCCGTGACGCGCGTCCGGGAGCACGCGATGGCATCCGGTCTGACGGTCATGGGCGAGTCAGAATCACCACTCGTTGGGCCAGCGGGCAACCACGAATGGTTCCTGTGGCTTCAGGTGCCCGTCGAGGCTGCAGGGACCGCAGCATGAAGCGCATCGGCTTCGCCTACAACCCGACCAACGAACAGGCGCTGGAGCTGCGCGAGCGAGCCACGGGCTGGTGCTCCGTCCGTGGTATCGAGTCCTGGGCATCGGCGGCGGGCGAGCTGGAGCAGCTGCTCCGGGAGCTGCCGGGCACTGACGCGCTGGTCGTCCTGGGCGGTGATGGCACATTCCTGCGCGCGGCCCAGGGCGCAGTGCTCGTGGACGTTCCCATCCTGGGCGTCAACTGCGGCAAGGTGGGCTTCCTGTCCAAGGCCGAGTCGGACGCCATGGAGAGCGTGCTGGGGCTCCTGGTCGAGGGCGCCTGGGCCATCGAGCCACGGATGATGCTGGACGTCCGGCTGCTGCCCGGCGGCGACGAGGCACGGGCCTCGACCCACCTCGCCCTCAACGATGCGGCGGTGGTCCGCGGGTCCATGGCGCGTGTGGTGCGACTGGAGGTGAGCGTGGACGCGTCGCACGTCGCCACCTGGATCGCCGATGGTCTCGTGGTCAGCTCACCGACCGGCTCCACGGGCTATTCCTTCAGCGCCGGTGGGCCCATCCTCGATCCGACCAGCCGCAACCTGGTGGTCACCTCCATCGCCGCGTACCTGTCGGCGATCCGGACCTTCGTGGTCTCGCCCGACCATACCGTCTCGGTGCGGGTGCTGGATGCGTTCGACTGCATGGTCAGCATCGATGGTCGCGACGAAGTGCCGCTCCAGTCAGGCGATGAGGTGCGCGTGACTGCCCACGAGCGGCCCATCCGGTTCATCGAGCCGCGTGGCGCATTCCCGTTCTGGGAGCTGCTGCGCCGCAAGGCCGAACTGCTGCCGAGCTGAGATGGCGCTGCTGGAGCTATCGGTCACCGATCTGGCGCTCATCGAGCGCGTCCGGGTGGCCCTGGGCGATGGCCTGACCGTCATCACTGGCGAGACGGGCGCCGGCAAGTCCCTGGTCATCGATGCGCTGGCGCTCGTGAGTGGTGGCCGGGCAGACACGTCGATGGTCCGAACGGGTGCGACCACGGCCCGTGTGGAGGCCCTGTTCGACCGGCCCACCGCCATGGACGGTGACCCGGGTGAGCCGCTCATCTGTGTCCGCGAGCTGGCGGCCGCGGGACGGACCGTCGCGCGCATCGATGACCAGACGGTGCCCGCCTCGCGGCTGGCCGGGGTCGTCGAACCGCTGGTCGCCATCCTCGGCCAGCACGAGCAACAGCGACTGCTGTCGGGCGCGCGTCAGCGGGACCTGCTCGATGCCTTCGGTGGTCATGCATCCGCGCGCTCGGACGTGGCCGCGCGGGTCGGCGAATGGCGCGCCAACCGCGATGTGCTGTCGGCGCTGCAGGTGTCGCCAGAGGAGCTGGAGCGCCAGATCGCACTCGCACGCCATGTCGTGGACGAGGTGGACGCGGTCGACCCGCAGCCGGGCGAGGTCGATGACCTCCGGACCCGCCTGGCCGTGCTAGCCGGCGCCGAGCGCTCGATGCGCATGAGCGCCAGCATCCGTGCCGCCCTGGTGGGCGAGGGCAGCGGCGTCCAGGACCTGGTCGCCAGCGTCCTGCACGAGGCTCGGGAGATGGCCCGTGCGGACGCGAGGCTCGATCCCGTCCTGGCCCGACTGGCAGGCCTGGAAGCAGAGGCAGTGGACATCGCGGACGAGTTCCGCCGGGCCGCGGATGGCCTGGAGGCCGACCTCGGTGCCGTGTCGGCCATGGAGCAGCGACTGGGTGACCTGTTCGGGTTGCTGCGCAAGTACGGCGGCACGGAGGAGGCCACGCTGGAGCAGGCGGGCCTCATGACGCAGGAGGTCGACCGCCTCGAAGGGCTGGAGTCGGAGCGCACGGCTCGCGCTGCGGCCGACGAGGTGCTGGGTGCCGCTGCGGACGAAGCAGGTCGGCTGCTGACCCTCGCCCGGACCACGGCTGCGGCGGCGCTCGGGTCCGCCATCACGGACATCCTCCAGGCGTTGGGCTTCCCCGAGGCGGCGTTCAGCGTAGCGGTCGGACCTGCCGACCTGTACCTCACGGGGGCGGACGAGGTGACCTTCCTGCTGGCGCCCAACCCGGGCGAACCGCCACGACCCCTGGCCCGCATCGCGTCGGGGGGCGAGCTGTCCCGGGTATCACTGGCCATCGAGCAGGTCCTGGCGGCTGCGGATACCACGCCCACGCTGGTGTTCGATGAGGTCGATGCGGGCATCGGTGGCCGCTCGGCAGACCCGGTCGGACTGAGCCTGTGGCGACTGGCCAGGCATCATCAGGTGCTGTGCGTGACCCACTTGCCACAGATCGCGGCGCACGCGGATGCCCATCTCCACATCGCCAAGTCCGTACGCGACGGTCGCACCGTGACCGCCATCAGGGAGCTCTCCGTCGACGAGCGGGTGCGGGAGATCGCGGCCATGCTCGGCGGCGCGGCCACATCCGCGGCTTCGCAGCTCGCGGCGCGTGAGCTGCTGGACCGCGCCCAGGCGCTCCATCACCCAGGCGTCACCGGATGACCGGCCACGTGGTCGAGGCGGCGCCCATGCCGCCTGCGATGGCCGCGGCGCTGGAGACCTACCTGGACCACCTGCGTGTGGAGCGTGGCCTGTCTGCGGCCACCATCCGGGCATACGACACCGACCTCCGTGCGTTCGGGAGCCGGGCGCCGGCCATCTCCGGCTGGGCACAGACGGCCGACCCGGCGGTGGCCTATCTGGCCTCGCTCGGTCGTCCGCCCGAACCACTCCGACCATCCAGCATTCGTCGCAAGGCGGCTGCGATCCGGGCGTTCTACCGCTTCTGCGGTGCAGAAGAGCTGATCACGGTGGACATCGCCGACCAGCTCGCACTACCGCGTGCGACCGAGGTGCTGCCCGAGACACTCGATGTGGGTGAGGTGGAGGCGCTCCTCGAGGCGACCACGGTGGACACGGAGCTGGGCATCCGAGATCGGGCGCTGCTGGAGTTGCTGTATGCGTCCGGCCTGCGGGTCAGCGAGGCACTCGGCCTGGACCTGACCGACCTGTCCACGACCGGCGAGTCGGTGCGCGTCGTGGGCAAGGGCGACCGGGAGCGGGTGGTGCCGGTGGGCGACATCGCCCTTGCCGCCCTGGACCGCTACGTCAGCGACGTCCGGCCTGGCTGGCTGGCGGATGCTGGTCGTTCGAGCGCGGTGACCCGGGGCGCGGCCGTGCGTGCGCGGCGCGCAGAACAGCGGCGTGGTGGACCGTTGTTCCTGTCACAGCGCGGTCGGCGCATGGGCCGGATGGAGGCATGGCGGGTCGTTCAGCGTTCCGCGCAGCGAGCCGGGCTGACGGCGCATGTGACGCCGCACACCTTGCGGCATAGTTTCGCTACGCACCTGCTGGAAGGCGGCGCAGACCTGCGCGTAGTGCAGGAGCTGCTCGGGCATGCCAGCATCACCACCACACAGTTGTACACGCACCTGACGGGCGAGCGGATCCGCCAGGTCTACGCTCGGGCGCATCCCCGCGCATGACGGCACAAGGAGGCTGATCGCATCCCATGGGCACATACGCGGACTCGCTTCTGACGGAAGGTGAGGTCGTCCTTCGTCGCGAGCGTCAGCATTGGTTGGCGCTGTTCCTGGAGACGCGACTCTCACTCCTGCTGTGGGTCATCGCCATCGTGGCACTGGTCGTGGTCCTGGTCCGAAACCGGTCGGACTCGGTCAGCCAAGGGCTGAGCATCGGCGCCCTCATCGCCATCGTGGTGGGTCTCGTGTTCTTCCTGTACCGATCGTGGCACTGGAAGACTGACGAGTACGTCATCACCAACCGCCGGCTGCTCAAGGTGGAAGGCATCATCAACAAGCGGTCGGCCGACTCCAACCTGGAGAAGATCAACGACGCGATCCTGGAGGAGAACCTCATCGGTCGCCTGCTGGACTACGGCGACCTGGACATCCTGACCGCGGCGGAGGTGTCCGTGGACCAGTACCGGATGCTCAACCACGCCAAGTCGTTCAAGAAGCAGATGATGACCGCGAAGCACGCGCTCGAGGACGGGCATCAGTACGGCGAGATCGCCTCGGCGCCGGTACGCGCCTCCGATCCAGGACCGGCGCCGCGGCCGGACACGGCCGCCACCGAGCGCGCCGACACGCCCGAGGAGATCGCCGCTTCCCTCAACCGGTTGGCCGCACTGCGCGATTCGGGTGCCATCACGACCGCCGACTACGACGCCAAGAAGACGGAGCTCCTGGGCCGGCTCTAGCCGCCTGAACCATGATCCTCGATCAGCAGATGGTCTACGCCCTCCTCGCGGTGGGCATCATGCTCGTGGTCGGTTTCCCGGTCCACGAGTTCTGCCACGCCTTCGCGGCATACCGACTTGGCGACTCCACTGCACGCTGGCAGGGGCGCCTGACACTCGATCCGCGGGTCCATTTCGACCCGGTCGGCGGGCTGATGCTGGCCATCTCGGCGATCATCAGTTCCGGGGCGTTCTTCTTCGGCTATGCCAAGCCGACACCGGTCAACCCCATGAACCTGCAGGGCGGCAGGAGGGGCGAGGCGTGGGTGGCTGCCGCGGGCCCATTCTCCAACCTGATCATGGCTGCGGTCGTGGCCGTGCCGCTGCGGCTGGTGTACGGCTCGCCAGACCTCGTTCGGACCGTCATCGAAGCCTGGCCGCTCGCGGTCCTTGCCAACATCGCGGTCTACTTCGTGCTCATCAACACGTTCCTGTTCATCTTCAACCTGCTGCCAGTGCCGCCACTGGACGGTTGGAGGGTGCTCGGCGGCCTCGTGCCTCGCCAGACGGCATGGCAGATGCGCCAGCTGGAGCAGCAGTACGCCCAGATCATCCCGCTCATCTTCCTGGCCTTCATCCTGCTGGCGGGCGGCAGGATCATCGGACCCATCGCCGACTTCGTGCTGAACATCCTGCTCGGCAACAATGGCTTCCTGTTCCCCGTGAACCGGTAGCCGTGGCCACCTGGTGGGGCGGCAAAGGTCGCCAGTTCATGCGCCATCTCGCGGGCCAGGTGACCCCGGCCGAGCGCACGGAGCTGGAGGCCTGGCTGACGCCCGCCCAGGTCAGCTTGTTCGACCAGATGCATCCCGCGGACCAGCGCCACGGCCTGGACGTCGCCGCCGCGCTGCGGGCAGATGGTCACGATGCACCCGACCTGCTGCTCGCGGGCCTGTTCCACGATGCGTCCAAGGGACCGCGCACCCGCCTCTGGCACCGGGTGGCGTGGTCACTGGGCGAACGTTACGGCTCGTGGGTCTGGTCCGCGCTCCGGCCACTGCCGGGATTCGGCCCGGCGTTCGATCGCATCCGGACCCATCCGTCCGACTCGGCACTGCTGGCCCAGGCAGCCGGCTGCTCGCGGGCGACTGCGGAGCTCATCCGTCACCAGTCCGCGCCCCGGGACCCCGTCGCTGGCGAGTGGCTGCGCGTCGCGGACGAGGCATCCTGAGCGGGTGCCACCGACCGTCCCAGGTGCGCTCCTGACACGACCAGCACCCGGCCGAGCGCCAGCCTCCGTGGCCGTGCCGCGTCTCGTCCGGGGTGCCACCAGCATCCGGGTCACGGATGACCCACGGCCGGATCGCGCGGCACACGTCCACACCGGCGACTTCGACGGACCCCTGGCGCTGCTGCTGTCGCTCATCGAGCACCGTCAGCTGGATGTACTGTCCGTGCCGCTGGGCGAGCTGGCCGCGTCCTATCTGGAGGCGCTCGCGACCATCGAGGGCGACCAGCTGCCCCACATCAGCTCGTTCATCACGGTCGCCTCGCAATTGATCCTCATCAAGAGCCGCGCG
Organism: Candidatus Limnocylindrales bacterium; assembly: GCA_038329515.1. Lineage (GTDB taxonomy): Bacteria > Chloroflexota > Limnocylindria > Limnocylindrales > CSP1-4 > JAFMJV01. The sequence goes on from JBBQNA010000090.1 coordinate 6,842, forward strand.
CTGCTGCCCCGCGACCCGGACCCGGTGACCGCCGACGACGAGGGCCCGGACCCGGAGGAAGCGCTCCGGCTGCGGCTCATCGAGTACCGGCGCTACCGGGATGCGGCCATCCTCCTGGGCGACCTGCTGGCATCGGGCCGGCGCATGTTCCACCGGGAGCCGACCGTGGCGTCCGCCGCGGCCCGGACGGGTGCCGTCGCCCCGCCGCTGCGGCCCATGGACCCGGCCTGGCTGCCACGCGCCCTGGAGCGCTGGATCCAGGTGGCCCTGCCCCTCGACGAGCCACCGGTCGTGGTGCCCCGCAGCGTGACCCTGGTGGATCGTGCCCGGGTCATCCGCGAGGCACTCCGTGAGACTCCGGCGCTCGTGCTCCAGGAGCTGCTCGCCGGCGTCACCGACCGGGTCGTGGTCGCCATCACCTTCCTCGCGATGCTGGAGCTGGTCAAGGGTCGCGAACTGATGGTCGAGCAGGCCGAGCCCTGGGGTCCCATCTCCATCCGACGCCGGGAAGGCCTGGCCGCCGTGGATGCGCCGGTGGCAGAGGACGACGCCGATGACGACTGAGCCGATCGATGCGGCTGCAGCCGCGGAGGACCTGGCTGCTGCCGTCGCGACACCCGTCGGTGCCCGGGAATTGGAGGCGCTCCTGTTCGTCGCAGAGCGTCCGCTCTCCCGTCGCGAGCTGGGGCAGCTGTGCGGCATCGATCGCGAACGCGTTGACACCCTGCTGGGCGACCTGGAGGTGGCACTCCAGGGTCGCGGTATCCGACTCACCTCGGTGGGCGAGCATCTCCAGCTGACCACGGCGCCGGAAGCCGGGCCCCTCATCGGCCGCTACGTGGGCGCAGATGGGGCGCGCGTCTCGGCGGCGGCCATGGAGGCACTCGCCATCGTGGCGTATCGTCAGCCGGTCACCCGTGGCGTCGTGGAGCGGATCCGAGGCGTCGATTCCGACTACGTCATCCGGAGCCTGATGCAGCGCCGACTCATCGTGGAACAGGGACGCGCCGATACCCCAGGTCGTCCCATCCTGTACGCCACCAGCTTCGAGTTCATGGAGCGGTTCGGGCTGACCTCGCTGGACGAGCTGCCGCCACTCGATCCGGAGGTCGCCGCACGACTCGCCGTGAACATCGAGGAGCCTGGAGGGTCTGCGGGCACCGACACGGACGACGAAGCGACCGATGACGACGCCACGGACGGTGCACTCGCATGAGCAACCCGGACGTGCGCATCCACAAGGCTCTCGCGGACGCAGGTGTCGCGTCGCGTCGGGCATCGGAGGCACTCGTGGCCGCCGGACGCGTGACGGTCAACGGCGAGCCGGCGGTCGTCGGCCAACGGGTCACGCCAGGTGTCGATCGACTGGCGGTCGATGGACGCGAGGTCGGCGGACGACCCCGCCAGGTCCACCTGGCGCTCCACAAGCCCGCGGGCGTCACCAGCACCGTTGCCGACCGGCACGCCGAGCGGACGGTCGTCGACCTCATCCCCCGGGAGATCCTGCAACGGGCCGGTCGGGTGTACCCCGTCGGTCGCCTCGACCGCGACTCGGAGGGACTGCTGCTGCTGACCAACGACGGCGAGTGGGCGCAGCGGGTGCTCCACCCCAGCCACGGCGTCGAACGAGAGTACGCCGCGGGCATCCAGCTGCCACTCGTGGGTGACCAGGTGGCGGAGCTGCTGCGCGGTGTGACCCTCGAGGAGGGTAGCGCCCGGGTCGTCTCCATCCGCCGCCAGACCGAGACCGAGACGCGTCGCCTGACCACGATGGTGGGCGGCCGGACGTATCCCGGCGAGCAACTCACCTGGTACCGGGTCGTCCTGACGCAGGGCTGGAAGCGCCAGGTGCGCCGGATGTTCACGGAGGTCGGGTCGTCCGTGGAGCGCCTGGTCCGGGTGCGCATCGGCGCGGTCCGGCTGGGCGAGCTGGCACCCGGCGAGACACGCGAGCTGTCCTCGCAGGAGCGGGACCGCCTGGGCTCGGAGCCTGCCTCTGGCCGCTACCGACCCTCAGACACCGCTGACCGGCCGCGCGGCGCCACCCGCCGGCCACTGGTCGTGGCCATCGATGGCCCGGGGTCGAGCGGCAAGTCAACGGTCGGCGCCGGCGCCGGCGCACGCCTGGGCTACCGGTTCTGCGACACGGGCGTGCTCTACCGAGGACTGGCCTGGCTGGCCGCCGACCAGGGGATCGACGTGCAGGACGTGGCGGGCCTGGTGGCGCTCATCCCCTCGCTGGAGCTGGTCGATGCCGGCGAGGGCCGCATCAGCCGGATGCTGGTCACGGGTACCGACGTGACGGACTCCCTGCATGCGGCCGAGGTCGATCGGATGGTGAGTGCCGTGGCGCGGGTGCCGGAGGTCCGGGGCGCATTGCTGCACGTCCAGCGCGAGATCGCCCGTGCCCATGCACCCGGTGGCGTCATCCTGGCCGGTCGCGATGTGGGCAGTGTCGTGCTGCCCGACGCCGACCTGAAGATCTACCTCCAGGTGTCCATCGAGGAGCGGGCGCGACGCCGTGCCGAGCAGCGCGGTTTCCGACCGGACAGCAAGGGCGCACGCCAGATCCGCGAGGAGCTGGAGCGCCGCGACGGTATCGACAGCTCCCGAGAGACGGCACCCCTGGTCGTGCCGGAGGGCGCCCTCACCATCGATACCGACGGCCACAGCCTGGACCACACCATCAGCCAGGTCGTGGCCATGATCAGGGCAGCGGAGGCGGCCGGGGTATGAGCACGTTTGGGGATTGGACCCTATGGCAGCGGGTGCTGGTGTATGGCTCGCGCCTGATGGTCTGGCTGCCCGCCCTCGGTCGGGTGCAGGTCGAGGGCCTCGACCGCCTGCGGCAGGACGAGAGCCTCCACGATGGGCCGCTCATCGTGGTCGCCAACCACGCCAGCAACTTCGATCCGCCGCTCGTCGCTGGCTGGGTCGGCCCGCTGCTCCGGCGCGGGTCGTCAGTGCTGGCCAAGGAAGGGATGTTCCGGGGACCCCTGGGCGCACTCATGCGCCGCTCCAACATGGTCATGGTCAAGTCAGGCGGCTCGGACATCGACGCATTTCGAGCGACCAAGGCAGTGCTCGACCGGGGTGACGTGATCCTGCTGTTCCCGGAGGGGACCCGGAGCCCGACGGGCGTCATCGGCCCCGCCCATGCCGGGGTGGCGATGCTGGCGTCGCGCACGGAGGTGCATGTCCTGCCCGTGGGCCTGTCCAACACCGATCGGCTGTTGGGCAAGGGCCAGCGCTGGCCGCGGTTCGGCACCCGCCTGACGATGCGCATCGGCGAGGCGTATGTCCTGACGCTCGATCCGAGCCTGCCGCGACGACAGGCCTTGCTGGCCGCGAACCGGGACATGATGCGCCGCATCGGAGCCCTCGTGGATGAGCGTCAACGGGGCGACATCATGGCCCCCGAAGCCATCGACAGGACCGTCCACCAGGCCTGAACCAGCGCTCCCGGCGACCGACGCATCCGCGGGTGCGATACTAGGCAGGTCATGGGAACCGTGGAACAGGTCCGGGTCGCACGGCGCACCGGCTTCTGCTATGGGGTGCGCGAGGCGATCGACCACGCCCGGACATCGGCCGCGAACGGCCAGGAGACGCTCACCCTGGGCCAGACGGTCCACAACGAAGGGGTCATCAGCGACCTCCGTGCCCGTGGCATCCGGACCGTCGACTCGCTCGATGACGTAGAACCCGGCACGTCCGTGGTCATCCGCGCCCACGGCGTCACCCCGGACATCATGGAGACCGCCCAGCGTCGCGGCCTGGATGTCATCGACGGCACCTGCTCCTGGGTCGTCCAGGAGCATCGCGAGGTCGCCCGCCTGGTGGAGGAGGGGTACACCATCGTGCTCCTGGGCACGCCCAACCACCCCGAGGTCGTGGGCATCATGGGTTACGCCCCGGACGCCATCCTCGTGGATGAGGAAGACGAGTGGGATCGCATCCCGCGTACCAAGCGGATGGCACTCGTCAGCCAGAGCACCCAGCCGCCCTGGAAGTTCCAGAAGCTCGCGGCATTCATGGTCAGCCGCGCCCACGAGCTCAAGATCGTGAACACCGTGTGTCCCGTGACCATCCGGCGTCAGGAGGACACCATCGAACTCGCGGACCAGGTGGACATGATGGTCGTCGTTGGCGGCCGCAACTCGGCCAATACCCGGGAGCTGACACGGCTGGTGGACATCGCGGGCAAGCCCGCCGTGCAGGTCGAACGTGCAGCGGAGCTGATCGACACGAGCCTGTTCGAGGGCTACCGCGTCGTGGGCATCACGGGTGGCACCTCGACGCCCATCGAGGACCTGGAGACGGTGGCGCGTCGGGTGTGCGAGCTGGCGGGCACGGATGCCGTCCAGGCGGACGCGGCAGAGCTGGCGCACGCTGCGGTCGCGCTCGTGGCTGACCCGGCGTATCGCAGCACGTCCATCGGTCGACCCGAGCGTGGCAGCCGACAGGCACCCCGGCCGGCCGTCGCTGTCGGCGCTGCCTGAGTGGCACCCAGGCGCACGAGCGGATCCCACCGACGAGATCCCCGCGAACTGCCCATCGATGGACTACCGCTGGTGGCCATCGTCGGCCGGCCTAATGTCGGCAAGTCCACGCTGTTCAACCGCATGGTCGGCGGCCAGATCGCCATCGTGGAGGACCGCGCCCGGACCACGCGTGACCGGCTGTACTCCGCAACGGAGTGGAACGGTCGCCGGTTCGTGGTCATCGATACCGGCGGTCTGGAACGACGCCCGGGCGACCCCATCGAGGAGAAGGTCCAGGACCAGGCACGCCTGGCCATCGCCGAGGCGGACATCATCCTGTTCGTGGTCGATGCTGCGTCCGGCCTGACGCCCGCGGACGATGAAGCGGCCGAGTTGCTGCGGCGCGCCAAGGTGCCCGTGATCGTGATCGCCAACAAGGCGGACAACGAAAAGCGCGAGCTGGAGGCGGCGGAAGCGTTCTCCATGGGCTGGGAGGACACGTACGCGGTCAGCGCCCAGCACGGCCGAGGCACGGGCGACCTGCTGGATGCCATCGTGTGGGCGCTGCCGGCGGAGTCCGAGTCAGAGATCGAGCGCAAGCGCCGCGAGGAAGAGATCGAGGAGCTGGCCGCGCTGGAGGCGGAGGGCTTCGCACCGCTGCCGTTCATCGTCGGCGAGACCCCCGAGGGTGATGAGCTGGACGAGGACGACCCGGATGCGGACGAGGTCGACCCCGACCCGCTCGCCGCGCTCCGCGGAACGATGGCGCGTATCGCCATCGTGGGCCGCCCGAACGTGGGCAAGAGCTCACTGCTCAACTCCCTTGCAGGGGAGGAGCGGGTGATCGTGAGCGACATCCCGGGCACGACCCGTGACGCCATCGACACCCAGCTGGAGTGGAACGGCCAGCCGGTCAAGATCGTGGACACCGCCGGTATCCGGCGGCGTGGCCGGGTCGCATCCGGTCCCGCCGCGGAGAAGTTCTCCACGCTGCGCTCGCTGCGGGCCATCGGACGCGCGGACGTGGCACTGCTCATCCTGGATGCCGTGGACGGGCTCACCTCGCAGGACGCCCATGTCGCGGGCTACGTCGTGGA
>JBBQNA010000091.1:0-12386 GCA_038329515.1 Candidatus Limnocylindrales bacterium
ACCTGGGCGTCGAAGCCTCGATGCTCAAGCTGCGCGCCTCCGACCTCGCGATGCGCATCGCCACTGATGCGGTGCAGCTGCACGGCGGCTACGGCTATTGCAAGGACTACCGCGTCGAGCGCCTGATGCGTGATGCGAAAATCACGCAGATCTGGGAAGGCACGAATCAGATACACCGGCAGTTCATCGGGCGCAGCTTCGTGAAGAAGTCGGGCTAGTGGAGCGTAACGTTGGAACCCGTAGTAATTTACGGTGAGCGGCGGGACTGCTCTCGAGCGGTCGGCCGTAGCGAACGTCACGCTCGACACGGCGGTTACAGGCCACTCGCCGCGGCGAGCCGGTCAGGAAGGCGTCACCCGTGACCGCGGCGGCCGGTTTTCAGAATGGAACACACATGCCAGAGATCAGGACCGTAGGTGTCGCCGGCAGCGGCACGATGGGGGCGGGCATCGCGCAGGTCATCGCCGAGTCGGGCACGCCGGTGCTCCTGTTCGATGTCGAGCCCGCGGCCCGGCAGCGAGCCATGGGTGTCATCCGGGCTGGCCTGGATCGGCGTGTGCGTCGACTTGGGCTGGACGACTCAGGCGCGCGGCAGTGGGTGGACCAGGCGCTCGGGCTGGTCCGGCACGACGTGACCATCGAGGATATGGCGCTGTGCGAGCTGGTGGTCGAGGCCATCGTCGAGGACTTCGAGGCCAAGCGACGGCTCTTCCGCGAACTGGGCGACCTGGCGCCCGCCACGAGCATCCTCGCATCCAACACGAGCGCGCTCTCGATCGGCGCCCTGGCGGCGGAGACCCGGCACCCGGAGCGGGTACTGGGACTCCATTTCTTCAACCCTGTCGCGGTGATGGCACTCGTGGAAGTGGTCGCCCCAATAGGCGCGTCGGAGGTATCGGTGGAGCGTGCCGCTGGGTTGGTCCGAGCCTGGGGCAAGACGCCGATCATGTGTGCGGACCGTCCCGGATTCATCGTCAACCGGGTCATCCGGCCGTTCACGTTGGAGGCACTGGCGATGGTCGACGCCGGCGAGGCAGAACCGGCTTCCGTGGATGCGTCGATGCGCGCCGCGGGGTTCCCCATGGGCCCGTTCGAGCTCATGGACCTCATCGGCATCGATGTCAACCTCGCCGTCGTGCAGGCCCTCCACCGTGCCTTCGTTGACCTCGGCGATGCTGGAGCGGACCGCTTCCGCCCCTCGCCGACCCAGGAACGCCTCGTTCGCGACGGTCGCCTCGGCCGCAAGACGGGGGAGGGCTTCTATCGCTATCCCGTAAGCGGCCGCGCCGCCGCAGATGAGTCCCCGACCGCGTCCGCGGAGATCCACCAACGCATCGTCCTGGCCATCATCGCCGAGGCCTACCGAGCGGCCGGTGACGGCCTTGCCCCTGCCGGGGACATCGATCGAGCCCTGGTGCTCGGCGCCGGGCACCCCCGAGGTCCGTTCGCATGGGTCGAGTCCCTGGGCGGGCCGGCCGTGGTGCTCGCGGGCCTGCGAGCACGGGAGAAGCTGGGGCCACGCTTCGTCCCGCCGTCCAGTCTGCTCGAGGCTGTCAGCGCCCGGGGTGATGTCCCGTCCACTGACCCGCGGGAGCCCCGGAGCGCACCCTGAACACAGGCTCAGGCGCGAGGGCCACGTACGCCGGTGCTCTCACGGATGACCAGCTCCACCGGCAATACGCGAGCTGGTGGCAACGTGCCCGACTGGATGGTCGAGATGAGGGATGCGGCCGCCAACTGCCCCAGCTCGCTGAGGGGTGTGGAAACCGTCGTCAGGCGCGGGTTGGACAGGCCTGCGAACAGGATGCCGTCGAAGCCCACGATGCTGATGTCCTGGGGCGCCTGGATACCGCGCTGCCGCAGCGCATCCATGAGGCCCAGCGCGAGCATGTCGTCGTAACAGATGAGGGCATCCGGTGGGGCGGCGGCGATGAGCGCCGCGATCTCGTCGTGTCCCTGCCCACTCCAGCCATCGGCGGCGCTCGGATAGCGATCCACGGCTCGATGGATGCCGTGTCGCCGCAGCGCCCGCGCGACGGCCTCGCGGTGCACTGTGCTGGATGCCCGATCGCCGCTGCCCACATAGGCGATGTCCTGGTGGCCGGTGGCGACCAGGTGGTCGACGACCATCTCCACGCCGCTGGCGTCGTCGGTCATGATGACCCCTGCCAGGAGCGGCCCGCGGTAGCGACGCACTCTGCGGTGGTCTGGCTGGACCATGATCAGTCGATCCGGGCGGGTTCGCGTCTGCGCCTCGCTTGGCGCGAGCACGCAGGAGACCATCGCGATGCCCTCTGCAGCGTGCTCGGTAAAGATCCGCAACGCGGTGCGCTCCAAGGCTGGGTCCTGCATACCCGCGGCGATGATCACCCGATAGCCGCTGGCCCATGCTGTCTCCTTGAACGCCGCGGCGATCTGGCCATGGACCGGGTCGCTGAGGTTGGCCAGCAACAGGCCGAGGATGCGGGAATGGCGGGCCCGGAGGCTGCGCGCGGCGGCGTCCGGCACGTATCTGAGGTCGGCCGCGGCGTGCTGCACGGCCGTGCGCGTGGGCTCACTGATGCGAGGGTCGTCGACGAGCGCGCGCGACGCGGTCGAGCGCGATACGCCCGCCATCCGGGCGACATCGGCCAGTAGCACCCGGCGGTGGGGCACCGGCTCCTCGTCGGCCTTGGCAGGGACCAAGCTATCAGCCCATCTCGGCGATAACGCGGGCCGCCACTCGGGTCGCCGTCAAGCCATGCCGCTCCAGCAGGAAGTCGTTGGGCGCCGATTCGCCCCATGTGTCCTCGATGCCGATCCGCACCAGGCGTCGGGGGGAGTGCGTCGAGATGATCTCCGCCATGCAGCCTCCCAATCCGCCGAGGACGCTGTGCTCCTCGACGCTGAACAAGGTCGGATATCGGCCCACGGTACGGACGACTGCGTCGGTGTCGATGGGTCGGATGGAGGGCACGTGGAGCACGCCGGCGGACACGCCCTCGTGTGCCAGCATATCCGCCGCCACCATGCAGCGGCTCGTCTGCGGGCCAGTGGCGATCAACAGCACATCGCTGCCTTCGCGCAACTGGTGCACGTGCCCGGGCCGGAACCGGTAGCTGTCGTCGAACAGTGCCGGAGACGGATCGCGGGTCAGGCGCAGGTAGACCGGACCGTCGAACGTGGTTGCCCAACGGGTCATGGCGGCGCACTCGAACTCGTCGCCGGGCACCAGGACGGTCATGCCGGGCATCGCACGCATGATGGCCAGGTCCTGGACATCCTGGTGGGTCTTGCCGGTGAGGCCGGTCAGCAGCCCGGAATAGGCGGCGCCGATCTTGACGTTCGCCCGCGGCTGCGCCACCAGCATGCGCACCTGGTCGAGCGCACGATGGGTCAGGAAGACCGTGAATGACGACAGCCATGGGATGTAGCCTACCGTCGACAGACCGACAGCCACGCCCACCATGTTCTGCTCCGCGATGCCCATCTCGAGGAACTGAGCGGGCTGCGCGTCCGCGAACCGGTCGGCCCTCGTGGATGAGGCAAGGTCGCCGTCGAGCACCAGGATGTCGGGGTTCGTCGCGGCGAGCTCGGCGAGGGTGTCGCCCCACGTCTCACGTTGCGACCTCACGTCGGCTGCCCAGACGCGTCGATACCCAGCTCCAATCGGGCCAGCGCTAGCTCATCGGGCGTCGGGATCCGGGCATGCCAGTCGTAGCGACCCGCCGTGAAGGAGAGGCCCTGGCCTTTGACGGTCCGGGCCACGATCACGGTCGGCTGGCCGACCGACTCCCGAGCGTCCGAGCAGGCGCCGATGACCTGGTCGAAGTCGTGCCCGTCCACGTCCATGACTCGCCAGCCGAACGCCCGGAAGGCATCGCCGAGCATGGTGCCCGACCAGGGTGAGCCGCGGTCCCCCCGAGCATCGCGCCGGTCGTCAGGTGGCCAGCCATACTGCTGCAGGTCGTTCTGGTCGACGACCGCCACCAGGTTGTCGAGGCCGTATCGGGCTGCCACCTGGACGGACTCCCAGACCATGCCTTCCTGGCACTCGCCATCTCCCAGCATCACGAAGGTGCGGAAGCCGCGTCCCCGCATCCTGGCTCCGAGCGCGATACCGATACCCACTGCGAGTCCCTGGCCGAGGGAACCGGTCGAGGCGTCGAGGCCGGGCAGGCGAGTCGCGTCGGGGTGGCCCTGGAGCCGGGAGTCGCCGCGATCGAACGATGCGAGCTCCGCGACGGGCAGGTAGCCGCGTTGCGCCATGACCGCGTACAAGCCGATGGCCGAGTGCCCCTTGGACAGGATGAACCGGTCCCGGTCGGCCCATTCGGGCTCGTCGGGTCGGATGTCGAGCACCTGGAAGTACAGCGCCACCAAGAGCTCGATGGCCGACAGCGGCCCGCCGACATGTCCGGCGCCGCTGGCCGCGACGGTGCTCATGACATGCCATCGGGCCAGCCGCGCCCGCCGCTCGAGCTCCGGGTCAGCCACCCGTGGCCGGTCCATCAGGGTCGCTGTGCCGAGCGGGCCGCCTCGTATGCTTCACGTGCAGACCGCACGCTCGCCACGCCACTCACCTCAGCGGCGGGCACATCCCACCAGCCGTCGAAGCCGGGGACGCGGGCTTCCGGGTCGATGGGCACCACGATGACCGTCACTCGATCCGCGTCTGCCGCCCTGGCGAGTGCCGCTGTCAGCTCCGCGGGGGTGCTCGCGGCGATGGCGAGGGCACCCATGGACTCCGCGTGTTGACGAAAGTCGATCGGGACGTAGGGACCAGTCGCTCGGTTGGTGGTCCGGTCCCGGAATCGGAGATCATTGCCAAAATCGGGCACACCCACGGACCGCGCGAGGCCCGTGATGCAGCCAAATCCGTGATTGTCCAGGACCACGATGGTGAACCGGAGCCCCTCGGCGACCGCCGTGACGATCTCCGAGTTGAGCATCAGGTACGAGCCGTCCCCGACCATCACCACGACCCGGCGGGCCGGATCCGCGAGGGCAACACCCAGGCCGGCCGCCACCTCGTAGCCCATACAGGAATAGCCATATTCGACGTGGTAGGCCTTGGGGTCCTCGGTCCGCCACAGCTTCAGCAGGTCTCCGGGCAGGCTGCCCGCGGCGCAGATCACGGTGGCGTCCCCACCGACGCTGTCATTGACGATGCCGATGACCTGTGACTGGGCCAGTAGGTCGCTGGTCGCGCTGGACAGCGAACGGAGCTCGGCGACGACGTTGTCCCAGGCCGACTTGAGTTGGCTGACCCGCTCCTGATAGGCCTCGGACGTGCCCTGGTGCTGGCCCGCGTCGAGTGCGGCTGAGAGTGCCCTGATACCTGCCCGGGCATCCGCCACGAGGGGTAGTGCCCGCAGCTTGTGGGCGTCCATCGGCGCCACGTTGAGACCCACGAACACCACGTCCGGGTGCTGGAATGCAGTCCGTGAACCGGTCACGAAGTCACCCAGTCGGGTGCCGATACACAGCACCACATCGGCATCGCGCGCCAGCTGGTTGGCTGCGAGCCCGCCGTTCGCCCCGATGGGGCCGACGTTCATCGGATGCGACCAGGGCAGGGCGCCCTTGCCCGCCTGCGTCTCCGCGACCGGGATGCCGAATCGGGTGGCCAGGGCATCCAACTCGCGACTCGCCTCGCTGTAGATGGTGCCCCCGCCCGTGATGATGAGCGGCCGTTCGGCGCCGGCCAACAGCCGGACAGCGTCCCCCAGCACCTCTGGTTCCGGTACCGGCCGGCGCACCCGCCACACCCGTCGCTCGAAGAATCCCTCGGGCCAGTCGAAGGCCTCGGTCTGGACGTCCTCCGGCAGGGAGATGGTCACGGCGCCCGTCTCGGCGGGATCGGTGAGTATGCGAAACGCCTCGGGCATGCTCGCCAGCAGCTGCTCCGGACGGGAGATCCGGTCGAAGAACCGTGACACCGGCCGGAAGGCGTCACTCGCGCTGACGTCGCGTTCGGTCGGATGCTCGACATGCTGGAGCACCGGATCTGACACGCGACTCGCGAAGTAGTCGCTGGGCAGCAGCAGCACCGGGATGCGATTGACCGTGGCAGTCGCGGCACCCGTGATCATGTTGGTGGCTCCGGGCCCGATGGACGAGGTGCACGCGAACGTCTGGAGGCGATCCCGATGCCGCGCATACGCTGTGGCGATATGCACCTGTGCCTGCTCGTTCTGTGGCCGATAGAAGGGCATGGAGAGCTCGTCGCCGAGCTCCTGGATCGCCTGCCCCAGCCCGGCCACATTGCCGTGCCCAAAGATGCCCCAGATGCCCGCGATGAATCGCTGTTGCACCTGGTCCCGTTCTACGTACTGTTGAGCCAAGTGGCGGACGAGGGCCTGGCCCGTCGTCAGTCGAGTAGACCCCATGGTGGGCGACCTCCCAGTTGCGCAACCGATTGCACCAAGGTACCATCGTCCCCTCCGGCACGTCAACTGGATCATCCTCGTGTCGGGGCCGTCCTGGCGGCCGGTCAACGCTCGACCTGCGACCATCTCGGGTAGGCATCCAGAACCAGCGGAGGTGGCTCGCCGTGACTCATCCGACACGAGCATCGTGACATGACATTGCTGCGACGGCCCGGCCTGCCTGATGCCCACGATGGCACCACCCTGCGACTCACGCCTGCTGACTGCGGCTGGGAGTTCATCGGCTTCGAGGTCCACCGCCTTAAGGTGGGGCAGGGTTTCCTGATTCCGCCGACCGGGCGGGAACAGGGAGTCGTCGTCCAGGAAGGGGCGGCGTCCATCCGGGTCGACCGCCAGTCATTCCCGTCGGTGGGCAGCCGGGACGGTGTGTTCGATGGCCCGCCAGCGCCGGTCGTCCTGGTCGCGCCCGGCGCGGAGCTGGAAGTGCGTGCCGAGTCGTCCGCCTCGGTGCTCATCGCCAGCGCCCCGGCGGGAGACGCCAACGTCCCTGGTGGGGCGATCACCACGACGCGGCTCATCGAGGCAGCGTCGATGCGCACCGAGCATCGCGGCGAGGGCAGTACCGCGCGCACGGTGCATCACCTGCTGCCGCCGGACCAGCCCGCGGGCCATCTCCTGTTGGTGGAGGTGTTCACGCCCGGCGGCAACTGGTCCAGCTACCCGCCGCACAAGCACGACATCGAGCAGCAACCGGTCGAGTCGCGACTGGAGGAGCTCTACCACTATCGATTCGCGCGACCCACCGGGTTTGCGCTCGCGCGGGTCTATACCGCAGACGGGGTACTGGACGAGCGGCTGGCGCCGCAGGATGGCGACGTGGTGCTCGTATCCAGGGGCTATCACCCTGTCGGGATGCCAGCTGGCTACGATGGCTACTACCTGAACGTGATGGCCGGTCCGACGCGCCTGTGGAACTTCACCCTGGACCCGGACCATGCCTGGCTCATGGACTGGGACCCGGCGCGTCCGCGCTGACACAGTCCGACGCGAGGAGGACTCTCGATGCACTCGACCGGCTCCGGTCCGCTGCTCCAGACGGTCACTGGGACCCCCACCGACATCTGGAATGACTCGTGTGCCACCGACGAGCTCCGGTGGGCCATCGAGCACGGCGCCACGGGAGCCACCTCGAATCCAGCCATCGTGGCCGAGGTGATGCAGAAGGAATGGGAGGTCTGGGCGCCGCGCGTCCGCGAGATCGCCGCCGAGCATCCGGACTGGACGGATGTCGAGGTGACCTGGCGCATCATCGAGGAGATGGCGGCCCGGGGTGCAGCGGTCCTGGAGCCCATCTTCGTGCGCCATGCAGGGCGCAAGGGCCGACTCTCCATCCAGACCAACCCCACGTTCCACAGCTCCACGGACAGGATGCTCCAGCAGGCGCGAGGCTTTGATGCCCTCGCGCCCAACATGCAGGTCAAGTTCCCGGCGACGAGCGCCGGTATCCTGGCCATGGAGCAGGCCACCTTCGAGGGCATCAGCATCAACGCCACGGTGAGCTTCACCCTGCCCCAGGCGCTCGCGGTGGGGGAGGCGGTCGAGCGCGGATTGCAACGGCGCGAGGCCGACGGCCTGGACGTCAGCCGGATGGCCCCCGTGTGCACCCTCATGCTCGGCCGCCTGGACGACTGGATCAAGGCGGTCTGTGACCGGGACGACATCGTTGTCGACCCTGCCGCGCCCAACTGGGCAGGGCTGGCGGTATTCAAGCGGGCTGCCGCCATCTATCGAGAGCGCGGCTTTCGGACTCGACCACTGGCTGCGGCATACCGCAACCTGCAGCACTGGGCGGAGCTTGTTGGCGGTGACCTCGTGATGACCATGACCCACCAGTGGCAGCGTCGCTTCGAGGCGTCCGGGCTCGTCGTCCGCCCGCGTTTCGACGAGCCGGTGCCGGCCGCATATGTGGCGGAGCTGCTCGACCGGGTCCCCGATTTCCGTCAGGCGTATGAGCCCGAGGGCCTGACCCTGCCAGAGATCGACGACTACGGCGCGACGCTCCACACCCTGCGCATCTTCACGGCCAGCTATTGGGGCCTCGTGAAGACCATCGATGACCTGCTGTTGCCCGATCCCACCATCAGACGCCGTCCTGGCTGACGTTCCCGCGGCTTTGACGCCCCGGCCAGCCGGGTGATATGGTCCGCAAGCGCTTGCGCCATACGCGAGCCTTGTTGCACAGGACGAGGTGGATCATGCCCGGACCCGGACTCGATGTAGTGGGCGCGGACGAGCTCGCGGAGGTGACCGAGGTCATCACGAGCCGCCATCTCGGCCGGTACGGTCCCAACGATGCGTCGTTCCCGGCAAAGGTGCGCACGCTGGAGGAGAAGGTCGCCGAGATGGCGGGGGTGCGCTATGCACTCGCCTTGAACTCGGGCACCAGCGGGCTGCTCGTGGCCTTCGCGGCGCTGGGCATCGGACCCGGCGATGAGGTCATCGTGCCAGGCTTCACCTTCGTGGCGTCCATCAGTGCCATCGTGTACTCGGGCGCCACGCCCATCCTTGCCGAGATCGACGCCAGCTTCTGCCTTGACCCGGCCGATGTCGAGGCTCGCATCACCCCCCGCACGAAGTGCATCCTGGTGGTCCACATGCTGGGCAATCCCGGTCGGCTTGCTGAACTCAAGCAGGTCGCTGACCGGCACGGCATCCCATTGGTCGAGGACTGCGCGCAGGCCTTTGGGGCAACCTATCAGGGCCGTTGGGTAGGTTCTCACGGTGCCATGGGCATGTACAGCTTCAACGAGTACAAGACCATCACGAGCGGTGATGGCGGTATGGTCGTGACCGACGACGAGGATCTGTATCGACGGGCATTCGCGATGCACGACCAGGGACACAGCCCGGACCGCAAGGGCATCGAAGTCGGCGCCCGGCCGTTCCTTGGCCTCAACTTCCGCATGACGGAGCTCGAGGGTGCCGTGCTCGTGGCCCAGGTCCGCAAGGTGGGCATGATCCGGGAGCACCTGCGCGCGAACGCGGCCATCGTCCAGTCGATCATCGAGGAGGTTCCCGAGATCGAGTTCCGAGAGCTCCCGGATCCGGAGGGGAATCTCGCGACGCACCTGGTCGTGATGTTCCCCGACGCGACCACGGCCGCCGCGGTGACGGCCGAGCTGGGCTCCATCACCCTCGACCGTTCCGGCTGGCACGTGTACACCCACATGGAGCACCTGTTGCAGCGGCGCACCGCGACCGGTCGAGGTTACCCCTTCGATGAGCCCGGTCACACGCCGCCCGAGTATCGGGCCGGGATGCTGCCGGCAACGGACTCCCTGCTGGCGCGTTCCATGAGCTTCTCGATCGGGGTGCAGGACCCGAACCTCGCGCCGTACGGTGTGCGCATGCGCGATGACGCTTCCGTGGCCACCGAGCGAGCGATGCGATTCCGCGAGGTCGCCCTGCGCAATCTCCGCTGAGGCCTCGCCCCAGGGAGCAGGCAGGGAGGAGTCCTTGGCGTCAGCGGCCGATGGCGACTGCCGATAGGGCCGTGGAGCTCTCGCGCACGACCAGCTCGACGGCCATGGTCTCGGACCTGGGCATCGTGCCTGTCTCGATGGCCTCCAGCAGCATCATCGCGGCCCGCGCTCCCATGGCCTCCGTCGGCTGGGCGACCGTCGTCAGGCGCGGGTACGCGATGCGCGCGAATGGGATGTCATCGAAGCCGGTCACTGCGACATCCTCGGGCACCCGGATGCCTCGTTCGCGAAGCGCCGACATGAGCGTCAAGGCGACCTGGTCGTCATAGCACACGAGAGCCTCTGGCCGTTCTCGCTCGACGAGCTCCACGATGCGCAGGTACTCCGCCCATGAAGTCGCGTGCGCGTACGCCCGCACGCGTGGCTCGAAGCCGAGCCGCTCGATGGCAACCGCGATCGACTCGCGCCGGATGCGATCCGACGAGATGGGCGGCCCAGCCACGTATGACAACCGCGTCCGTCCGGTGGCATAGAGGTGGGTCACCAGGTCGACGATGCCGCCTTCGTCGTCCGTGAACAGGCAGCCACCCCCGATGTCGAAGTGTCGGCTCGATCGCTGCTCTGTCCCCTCGGGTCCGATGAACACGGCGGGGCCGGGCCGGACCGCTGCCGCGGATTGGGCGAGATCACTGATGGTGCCGCAGAACGCCACGCCGTCGGCCTGGTGTGCCTGGAACTCGCGGATGCCCCGGGCCTCACGCTGAGGATCGCGGGACCCATTGAGCACCATCACGGAGTAGCCGCGCTCGACGGCCGCGGCCTCGAAGGCGGTGACGACGCCGGCATGCATCGGGTCGGTGACGTCGGGGATCATCAGCCCCAGCGTGCGGCTCGACTTGTTGGCCAGCCGCCGGGCCGAGAGGTTGGGCACGTACTGCAGGTCCGCTGCGACCTGCTTGGCCCGGATCCGTGTTGGCTCGCTGATCTGCGGATCGTCGCGCAGCGCACGTGACACGGTCGCCTCGGAGACACCAACGATGCGCGCGATGTCGGAGATCTTGGCCCGGTTCCGGCCGGGACGAGAGGACTGGCCTGGCGCTGCGTCATCGATGGACACGGGCAACCTCGTATGTCTGCCCGGCAACAGCCGGACCGGGTACCCAGCGCAATGCATAGGCGCTTGCTTGGGGTAGACGCGATCGTACAGCGCACGGTCTCGTATCGCCCTGTCGGGGTGGAGCATAACGAGCACGCCGTACGCGCACGAGTCCCCTCGCCCAGGCCGTATCATGCCGGCTATGCTGGAAGTGCCCGCGGCTCAGTTGGCCTTGCTGCCGTCAGCGTCCCTGGTCGTCGATCTTGCGGCAGTCGACCGCAATATCCAGCGCGCGGCGTCGATGGTGGCCGGCAGCGATGCCCGGTTGCGCCCACATTTCAAGGCGCACAGGACCAGCCGCCTGATGCTGCGACAGCTGGCAGCGGGGGGTTGTGTCGGTGCGACTGCCCAGACCGTTGGCGAGGCCGTGGTGCTGGTGGCCGCAGGCGTGGAGGACATCCTCGTCGCTGCACCCGTGGTCGACCCACAGGCGCTCGCCACCCTGGCGAGACTCGCCAGCCACGCTGCGATGTCCGTGGTGGTCGACTGCGTGGAGCACGTGGCAATGCTGGAGACAGCTGCCAGCCTGGAAGGATCACGGCTGCGGGTACTCATCGAGCTGGACGTCGGCAGCGGGCGTTGTGGTGTCCCATTCGGCGATGAGCGGCTGTTGGGCGTAGCCGCCGCGTGCGCGGACGCAGCCCACCTCACCCTGGTCGGTATCCAGGCATATGAGGGACACGCGAGCCTGCGTGAAGACCCCACCGTGCGGGCGACGCTGGTCCATCAGGTGGCGGCACAGATCAGGTTCGAGCGGGCGCGCCTGACGGCAGCTGGATACCCGTGCGAGGTCATGTCCGGAGCTGGCACAGGCACAGCACAGGCCTCCATCGCGGCACGGGCCCACAACGAGATCCAGGCGGGGTCATACGTGCTCATGGATTCGGCGTATGCGGCCATCGGCGTGCCGTTCGAGTCGTCGGTCGCGTGTGTCACCAGATGTGTCAGTCGGCGGGAGGATTCGGCAGCGGTACTCGACGCCGGCCTCAAGGCTATGACCACCGATCACGGCGTGCCTCGTCCGTTCGAGCCCGGCATCCGGGTGCTGGGTCTCTCGGATGAGCACTCCCGGATCGCCCTGTCGCCGGGAGTCGACCTGCGTATCGGGCAGGTCGTGCTGCTGGAGCCATCGCACCTGGACCCGACCGTCAACCTGCACGATGCCTTGTTCGTGTGGGATGCCGCGAACCGGCGTATGGAACGATGGCCGGTCGATGGCCGACGGACGACCGTCGATGCCATTGGCCACAGCGAGACAGTGGCGCCACAGGGTCAGACAGCCGGCTGACCGACGGTGCCGATGCCCTGATCTCGGGTATTTGGGTTGACCGAGGTCGCCGACGGCTGCCATACTTCGTGGCGCAATCGCTTGCGCCG
>JBBQNA010000092.1:0-12199 GCA_038329515.1 Candidatus Limnocylindrales bacterium
CCGATGGCCATCACGCCGCCGGCCAGCACAAGGGCACTGATGAGCAGCCGCTCGATGATGCCGACGGTGGATCCGAGGCCCGCTTCCGAGGGTGCATCCGCGGGCCGGGGCTCGTCCGCTGAAGGGCGTGGCGGCCGCACCAGCACGTCCACGAACAACGACCCGGCACGGATGTCGACGATGACCAGGGACGTGAGCACGATGACCACCAGGACCGCGCGGCCAGCTGCAGGACCGTCGGGGGTGTTCGCGATCCGGGTCACCAGGTCCTGCCACCAACCCAGCGTCTCGGCGCTCCGCAGGAAGATCGCCCAGGCAACGAGCAGCACCGTCAGATGGGCGAGCTGGTCGAGCAGGAACCAGGCGGCAGGCATCGGCGACCACCGTGGTCCATGGCCCTGGCCGATGAGCAGGACCCCATCGTCCGCGGCCTCCCCCGCCGTGCCCCCTCGCAGAGTGAGCGTGATCTTGGTCCGGTCGATGACCACGTGGCTGAGGGCCGTGACCGCGACGTACGCGATGCCCGGCAGGCCGTAGACCAGGATGATGGGTGACGCCACCACGGCGACGATGGCGGCGTGGATGAGCAGCGCGCGCCAGGCTTCCCGGCCGTGGCCGAACTTGTTGACGGCGACGCGCTCCGGCTGGAGTACGAAGTCGGCGAGCAGGTGGCAGAGCGCCAGCCACGAGAGGACGAGCGTGGCGGAGCTCATGGCGCCCCGCCCTCCAGCACCCGTGCGACGCCATCGGCCCAGATCGCGCCGATGGATCCCACGAGGCGCCCGAGATTGCGCACGTCTCCCCGGGCGAAACTGACCGAGACGGTGGGCCGCGCCACGTCCAAACGAGCGGCGATCTCGGATTGCCGCAGCCCATCCACCAGGGCGAGTCGGGCGATGGATCGCTGGCGGTCGGTCATACGTTCGATGATGGCAGCCAGCACGGGCGCCGTCCCTGTCAGATACGCGTCGGCCGCACGGTCACCCGTTTGACACAGCAATCCATCCCGCTCATCGCGCGCCCGCTCGAGGAGCGCGCGGGCACGCACGAAGGCATCGCCGGTCCGATGGGTCGCGGGCCCATGGCCGGGGTCGACGGCGCCCAGCACGGTCACCCAGCGCATCCTCGGGACGGCGCCGTCACCCGCGTGTGGCTGGAGCGTCGAGAGCACGACGGCACCGAACGGATCGGCATCCGGGCGGAGGAGACCCTGGATCTCATCGCCCTGGGTGTACTCGAAGTCTGCCAGCCGCTGCTGCGCATATACATCGTCGAGGGCACGACACAGCGAGCCGAGCCAGCCGGCGGCCGCGCGCGGACCATCGCGTGACCCGACCACATCGCCGAAGAGCACCACTCCCACGGGTTCGGTCACTTCCGCAGACTACCCGCTGCCCAGATAGCCGTCAATGACTACTACTATTCCAGATAGCCGAATCTGCCACGGAGTCTATCGCACCACCCGACGCGGAGGACTCGCGAGGATGGTACGGCGACGTTCACGGAGTAGACTCCCGGCGTGTCGGATGGTGCGTCGTCGCTCGATGGGGGGCACGAGCGGCGTTCGGCTCAGGACCATTCCTCTCCGACGTAGCCGAGCGTGCTGACGATGGACGTGATCGCGAATGTCCGGGCGTTCGTCGATGTCTATCGCCTGGCCTTCGAAGCCTTCGACGCGCCGACCATCGCGGGGCTCTTCTTGTACCCCTGCCAGATCACGAGTGACGCCGGCGACATCACCGTTGCTGCCGTACCGAGCCGCGATCTGTGGCTCCCGCAGATCGAGCGGCTGGTCGAGACATACCGGTCGATCGGTGTTCGATCTGCGGAGGTCCTGGATCTTCGGGTAGTCGAGCTGACACAGCATCTGGCGGAGGCCACGGTAGCGTGGCGACTGGCCGACGCTGAGGGGCAGCCGCTGTACGACTTCGATGCGACGTACACGCTGGCCGATCCGGGTACAGGCTTCCGGATCACTGCGATCGCACACAACGAGACGCCCCGGCTTCGAGGGGCCGTGGCCCGATCGCGGGCCCGGGCCTGAGGTCCGGCCGCTTGGGCGTGCCGGCCAAGCGGTCGTTCGGCAGCCACATCTACACCGGGAAACATCACTGAGCCGCGCGCACTCGCTTCAGTCGTCGGCGTGTGCCTGGGCACCCAGGGCAGGCATCCGGATGGCTCGATCCTCGCGATAGCCCAGCAGGTAGTCCGCCTGGATGAGCGTGTGGAGCTGGCTGGTGCCCTCATAGATGACGGCCGCCTTGCTGTTACGCAGGTACCGCTCCACCGGGAACTCGTCGGAGTAACCGTAGGCACCATGGATCTGGATGGCGTCCAGCGCAGCCTGTACAGCGTGATCGGTGCAGAACCACTTGGCGAGGCTGGTCTCCCGGGTATTCCGTTCGGCGCGGTCCTTGAGCCAGGCGACCTGGCGGCACAGGAGGCGACCGGCCTCGATGCCCTGACCCATCTTCGCCAGCATCTGCTTGACCAGCTGGTGTCGACCGATCTCCTCGCCAAAGGTCTGACGTTGGTGGGCATACCTGAGCGACGCATCGAGACATGCCTGGGCAAGGCCCACGGCGCCCGCGGCGACGGTGTAGCGACCCTGATCGATGGCACTCATGGCGATGGCGAAGCCCTCGCCCTCCTCACCGATGCGCTGCTCCACGGGCACCCGCACCCGGTCCAGGGTGATGGAGCCGGTGTTGCCCGCATGGATGCCCATCTTGCCGCTGATGGTGCCCGTGGACAGGCCAGCCATCCCCCGCTCCAGCATGAACGCGGTGATGCCCCGATGCCGCAGCGAACGATCGACAGTGGCGAACACGAGGAAGTGGTCGGCGATGTCCGCGAGGCTGATCCACAGCTTGGCGCCACTCAACACGTACGAGTCGCCGTCGCGGGTAGCCGTGGTCGTCATGGCCGCGACATCCGTACCCGCGCCCGGCTCCGTGAGCCCGAACGTGGCCAGCTTCTCCCCACGTGCCTGGGGCGCCAGCCAGCGCTCCTGCTGCTCGGAGGTCGCCCACTGCATGAGGGTCAGCGAGTTGAGGGCGACATGGACGCTCATGACCACCCGGAAGGCGGTGTCAGCCCGCTCCAGCTCCTCGCACAGGATGCCGAAGCTGGTGTAGTCCATGCCCGCGCCACCCCAGCGCTCCCAGATGGGCGCGCCCAGATACCCCAGGTCGGCCATGCGCTCCATCACCCCCCGCTGGACCTCGCGACCCCGATCCCACTCCTGGATGTGGGGTGTGATCTCGCGTGCCACGAAGTCGCGCACGCTCTCCTGGACCAGCAGGTTCTCGGGTGTCAGCGAGAGGTCGATGGACATGCGGCGCGGCGGCTCCCTCGGGCGTGGTTGAGGGCGTCATGATGCGCCGAACCGATGCCCTGGGGGGCGCGGCGAAACCACTGGACCGCGCCTCGGTGCGCGCCCAGCGGTCGCCCCTGGATCAGCGGTTGCGTGCCAGGAAGGCCATCACGTCGTCCAGCCGGAAGCGACGGTCGCCTCGCTTGCAGACGCGATAGAAGGGCAGTTCGCCCCGGTCCCCGAGACGCTTCACCGTGTTGACATGGAGGTGCAGCATCTCCGCGACCTCGCTCGCGGTGAGCATCGGGCCAAGATCATTGACAGCCGTGGACGCCATCGTGGTGTCGTTCCTCATCGTACGTGGTGCTCGCTGGACGGCTGCTCGGAGTACCACGGCGCGCTCGGGGGACGCCGCAGGCGGATCTTCCGGATGGGCACTTCGGTATGGTCCGATGTGCTCGAGCCGGGTGACGTGATGCATGGTGACGTTGAGGGCACGGTGCGCCAAGCCGTACTCTTGTCCGGCCTGCGCGGTACCCAGTCGGGTGTTGCCTGCAAGCACAGCCCGAATGGCTGGACGGTTCAGCTGCCGAAGATCGGCGGCAGCCCGTCGGTCGGCGCGTACACGAACTCGTAGGCCAGGTCGGCACCCCGGACCGTCCCGTCGCTGTGGTACGCCAGACCCCATTCGTCGATCATCGACCCGTCCGGGAAGACGCACATCGCGACCACCGGGACATCGGCATCTGCGGTGTCGACCCAGCCACCGCCACCCGTACCCGCACCGTAGGCGGACGAGGCGCCCAGCCCGGCGCAGTAGGCCGTGGCGGGGTTGCCCTTCGATGGATCGTACTCGGGCATCGGGACCTGGGACAGGTAGGCGACCGAAGCGAGCGTCGGCCCGCTGGACGCGAGCGTGCCGGTATCCACGAAGATGCTGGAGCCGTCCTCGGCCGTGAACTTGCACAGCTCGATGGATCGGCCCAGGTCGAGCCATGTGGACTGGTCGCCATTGGTCCCGAACACGGCCTCGCGGGCCTGGACCCGGCCCGTCTTCTCCTCGCACACCGAGCGGGCCCCGGACAGGTCCATCACGCGATAGGAGGGCATCGGCATCGGCGACTGGGCCGCGACGGGCGCGCCGATGGCGACGAGGGCGCCCAGGAGGGCCGCGACGGCGAAGGGACGTGTCATGGGTGGGACTCCCGTGGGGCCCGGTGTGGTCTGGCCATCACAGCGACGCGCCGCCGCGTGTCCCGGGCGTGAGCGCCATGGTACGTCCGACCACCCCGGCAAGGTACCGAAGGTGGATAGGGTGGGTTCGGAGCAGACGCCACGATGCCCATCACGCCCATCCCACCGGCATCCGCCGGGTTCGATGCGGCGACTGATCCAGGTGGCATGGACGCATCGCTCACGTCGCTGCCGGGGACTTGGCGGCGGCCCACCCGGACTCGGCTTCGCCGTCCCGGCATGTCCGACCTGCCGACCATCGGTGGCCTGGTCGGGGTCGCGGTCGGCCTCCTGGTGGTCACGGCCTGGGTCCTGCGCGTCGACCCCCTGCGACGCGTGGGCATGGACGTGGCACCCATCTCCGTCGACACCGGCACCGCCCTGCTGCTCGCGGGTCTCGGCGCGCTGGCGCTCAGCCGACCAGTCGGGTCGAGCGCCCGGCGGCATGGGTACCTGCCGCTACTGATGCTGCTCGGGCTGAGCGTCCTTGGGGCGGTAGGGACCCTGCTGGGCATGGACATCGGCCTCAGCCTGATGCCCTCGACGCTCGGATCCGCCGATGCCGCGGGGCAGACCGCACACGCGGCGCCATCGGTGCTCGTCTGCTGCGTCTTGGTGTCGGTCGCCCTGGTGCTCCGCACCCGGGGCAGCATGACGCGACTCCCTGGCATGCTCCTGGCCGTCGCCCTCGCTATCGCCTGGCTCAACATCCTGGACCTGCTGCTCGGCGATGACGTGGCGATCCTGTTCGGCTCGACCCTGCGCCTCGCGCCGGGACCCGCCATCGCCCTGGTCCTGTTGTGCGTCGGCGCGCTGGCCATGCTCGGGCCCGACGGGCCGCTGACGGTGTTCGTGGGCCCGTCCTCGACTGCGCGAGTGGCGCGTCGCCTGCTGGTGGTGTCACTGGTGGTGCCGGTGGTCGTCGCCTGGGTCCGGCTACAGGGCGAGCAGTTCGGCCTGTATGCGCCCGGATACGGCACCTCACTGGTGGTCATGGGCATCGTGGTGCTGCTGGCCGTTGCCATCTGGCATACGGCCCGTGTCGCGGAACGGACCGAATCCGCCCGGCGCGCCGCCATCGATGAGCTCGATCGATTCTTCGACGTCTCGGTGGACATGCTCGCGACCGTCGACGCTGCCGGGCAGCTGTTGCGGGTCAACCCGGCCTGGACAGTCACCCTTGGCTATGCCGAGCACGAGATGCTTGGCCACAGCGTCATCGAGTTCATCCACCCCGACGACCTGGAGTCGACGATCGCGTCCATGGGACGACGCTTTGCCTCCCGGAGCACCGTGCACGGCTTCCAGAACCGCTATCGGCACCAGGACGGCACATACAGATGGCTGGAGTGGAACACGGCACCATCCGCCGACGGCCGACTCGCCTACACCTCGGCCCGGGACGTCACCGCCCGCCGGCACGAGGCAGAGTTCCTGCTGGCCCAGCGCGAGCGGCTTCGCCAGCGCAACCAGGGCCTCGCAGTGCGCGTCGCACATGACCCGCTGACGGGACTCCGGAACCGGGCCTGGTTCGACCGGGCCTACGGTGCCGTCATCACCCGCCGGCTGCGACGGACCGACAGCACGGCTCTGACCTCGGCCATCATGTTCGACCTTGACCACTTCGGGATGCTCAACAAGCAGTACGGCCACCAGGCGGGTGATGTGATGTTGCGTCAGTTCGCGGACCTGCTGCGCGCTCGTGTCCGCGGCGGCGACATCACGGCACGGTTCGGGGGCGAGGAGTTCGTGGCCGTGCTCATCGACTGCAGCCGCGAGGACGCGGCCCAGGCCGCAGACGACATCCGGGTCGCGCTCGAGGCCATCGAGGTGGACCTGGACGGGCAGACGATCCGGACGACGGTGTCCGCCGGCTGCGCCGCGCTGGAGCCAGGCATGACGCCTGCCGACCTGCTGGCACGTGCCGACCTGGCGCTGTCGATGGCCAAGCGCGCGGGACGGAACACGGTGGTCGTGGCGTAGCCAGCCCGGCGTGCGACGTGCGACGTTGGCGCCCCCGACAGGAATCGAACCTGTGACCAACCGCTTAGAAGGCGGGCGCTCTATCCGCTGAGCTACGGGGGCGTGTCATCAGTCTACCGGTGCTCCGGATGGCATCGGGACGTGAGCCGGGAGCCGGGAGCCGGACCAGGCTGCTTTCGACCTGTTAGCGTCTCCCGCCCATGACCCAGCCGGACCAGCTCCCCCTCGCGCTGACCGAAGTGGTGCCGGTCGATGGTGCCGCGCCGCTGGCGACGCTGGCCCTGGCGTCGGGCTGGGCGGACCAGCCGCGCGCATGGCCGCAGGCGCTCCACCCCATGTGCACCTATCTGGGCAGCCTGCCGGCGGCGGTCGCCCATGACCTCATCGCACGCTGGAGCAGGCCGGGCGATGTGGTCATCGACCCGTTCTGCGGACGTGGCACCGTGCCGCTGCAGGCGAGCCTGGAACGGCGTGTCGGCGTGGGCATCGACCGAAACCCGCTGGCACAGCTGCTCACGGCCGCGGTGCTGGACCCCCCGACGGCGCGCGACGCCCTGGCACGTGTCGAGCTGCTGCGCATCGACTGGACCAGGTCACGCGAGGACTGGCGCGCGACCGCCCTGGCGATGGCCGCGGGCGGCAGCGTGGCGACCTTCTTCCACGCCGAGACGTTCGCCCAGCTGCTCATGGTCCGGGCGGCGCTCCGGCGTGACGATGCCATCGACACGTTCCTGCTGGCGACCATCGCTGGCGTCCTGCATGGGCGCCGCGCAGCGGCCCTGACGGACGCCATGCCCAACACCTTCAGCATGGCCCCCGGGTATGCGGCGCGCTGGCTGGCGACACGGGACGCCGAGACGGGTGGCGGTCGTCCGGATCGGGACCTGTTCGTGATCCTTGCCCGCCGCGTGCGCTGGCTGCTGCGCGAGGGCCGCCCGCCGGTCCGCGGCATCGGACTGTCGGGTGATGCGCGAGCGGCCGGGACCCTGGCCACGGCTGCGCTCCGCGCGCGCGGGCTGCCCGACCGTGCCCGCCTGGTGGTCACCAGCCCACCGTACCTGGGCGTCGTCCGCTACGGGCGTGCCAACTGGCTGCGACTGTGGCTCCTGGGTGAGGATGCCGACCACGTCGATGCGCAGCTGGATACGCCTCGGACCGCGGCCGCGTCCAGCGCGCTCCTGGGCGAGGTGCTGGCGGACCTGCGACCCGCCCTTGCCGAGGACGCAATCGTGGTCCTCATCCTGGGCGACGTGGGATCTGACCGAGGGCGTCGACTGCCGCAGACGGTGGACCTCGCCGCCGCCGCATGGGCGTCCGCTGCTGCACCGCAGGGCTATCGGCTCGCAGGCGTCGTGCGTGATGCCATCGACCCGTCACGCAAGCTCACGGGTCTGTGGGGAGAGCGTGCCGGGGATGCTACCCGGGCCGACCAGCTGCTGGTCATCGCCCCCACGGAACTGGGAGTCCGGCGTGCTCGCGGGTCTGCGAGCCTGCGCATGGATACGGCACGCACGCTGGGCGTCGTGCCCGGACGACGGGTCGTGACCGCGCCTGCGCGCGCGCCTGAGCCGGCCGCGCGGCGACCCGCTATCCTCGGGACCCATGCAGCAGATGTACCACCCGGACGACCTGGCATCGATGGACCCACTCGTCCTGATGAAGAACCTCGACCACACGCGGATGACGGCGCGACGCCTCAGCTACATCCTGCAGCAGCAGGTACATCTGTACCTGCCTGAGGCCAATGAGCTGCGGATGGAGATCGACCGCTACGTGGAAGCCGAGCGACAGATCGAGACCGAGCTCGCACGTCGCAGCATCCGCGCCTGACGGCCCGGTCCGGCCGCGAGCCGCGACTATCGGGCCAGCTGGACGACCTGGTGGTCGGAGCGTCGGATGTCGGCCGATGGAGCCGCCCCCGGAGCCGCCGTGTTGGCCGCCTCGATGGGCAGGACCGCAGGCACGCCCGCGCCCTCGACCACGACAGCCACCCGCCGCCGCCGCCGCTCCTCGAACACGATCCGTTGCGCGAGTGCCGCGAGACGGTTCATGTCACACAGGGAGAAGCCGACCCCCATGGTCGCCAGGCGCTCGTAGTCCATGCCCCGGAATTCGCCGCGTGCAGCCACGGCGCACATCTCGTCATACAGCTCCGGCCACCCGATACGGCGGCGCTGATAGCAGTACCGGATGAATTCGATGACATCCTGGGACACGTCAACGACTGGCGCGTCGGCGGCATCGGGCTGTGTGGCCCCCACGTGTGGTGCGGCCGTCCAGCGGCCACGGTGATCTGTCGACACCCTCTCCCTCATCCGAACGCGGGCATGGCGATGCCCGGACACGAGTACCCCGGAAAACGACGGACACCGTCCCACGGTCGCCCGTGACGGTGTCCAGCACCCTCTCCCTCGACGCCTTCCCCACCGCCTTGCCAAGCGTCAGGACGTCTCGGGGGATGATAGGTCGGACGGCCAGAGAGCGGAAGGTGGGCCATCCACGGACTTGTCCACCACCTTGTCCACAGCCACCGGCGAACGCTCAGTCGGGACGCTGGTGGACCCCCAGACCGGCCGCATCGGTCAGCTGCCAGCGCTTGTCATCGCCCAGATCCAGGCCCGTGAACGGGTCGCGCGCGAGCAGCAGATTGCCGTCGAGGTCGACCCAGTCGGCCAGGCCGGCGAGCGTGGCAGCTGCTGCGATGCCCACGCTCGTTTCCTCCATGCAGCCCAGCATCACCCGGAATCCCAGCTCCCGGGCGCGCCGGATCATGGCCAGCGCCGGTCCCACGCCGCCACACTTGGTGAGCTTGACGTTGACGCCTGCGACGACCCCGACGAGGGCCTCGAGGTCCTCGATGGTCACGGCGCTCTCGTCGGCGACGATGGGGATAGGGCACCGCTCCTGGAGCCAGCGGAGCTGTGGCAGCTGCCGCGCGGGGAATGGCTGCTCGATGAGCTCCACCCCCAGCCGCTCCAGCTCGGGCACCAGGCGGGCGCCTTCTTCGGGCTGCCAGCCGGTGTTGGCATCGACCCGCAGCGGCCCGTTGTAGACGGCGCGCACCGCCTCCAGGGTCGCAAGGTCGCTGGGTCCACCGACCTTGATCTTGAGCATCGGGAAGCTCGTGGCGCGGCTGGCCCGGTCCGCCACGGCTGCCGGGGTATCGATGCCCAGCGAGAAGTCCGTCGGCTGCACCTGTTGGGGCGTATCCAGCAGCTGCCACACGGGGATGCCCATGCCGCGTGCCACCATGTCATGCAACGCGATGTCGATGCCCGCCTTGGCAGCACCATGGTGGCCGATGGCCGCCGCCATCCGGTTGCCGGCGTGCGCCAGCCAGGCACGCGCATCAGGCAGGTTGGTGGGTGGCGCATCGAGTGCACCGACCACGCCCGCAAGGTACGGCAGCACGACGCCGAGCGTGGCCACTGTCTCGCCGTAGTAGGCCACCGGGAATGCCTCCCCGATGCCCTCCAGGCCGCCGGTGGCGACGGTCACGATGACCGTGGTGGCCGTCTTGTCGTCCTCATCGCGGGCGATCCGGAACGGGTCACGGAGGGGCAGGGACAGGACCTGGGTGTCGAAGGACAGATTCACGCTGCCGATGCTAATCGGTCGACGGCGCAACTGGCGCCGCCTGCAGGCGCCTGACGCTCAGCCGCGCGGACGAAGCAGCTCCGGGTCCGTGGCGATGGGGTATGCCCGGGCAGTGGCGCCGCCGTCCACCGGCACCACGGCACCGGTCACGAAGGAGGCTTCATCGGACAGCAGGAAGGCGACGACTGCGGCGATCTCCGATGCCTCCCCGGCCCGGCCCAGCACCGCGTACGCCTCGAACTGCGCCTGCGCGGCGGCCCGATCGGGAGATGCTGCCAGGGCGTTCTCGTTCCAGGGCGTCCAGATGGCACCCGGCGCCACGGCATTGGCTCGGATACCCACTGGGCCGTACTCGACGGCGACATTGCGGGTGAGGCTCTCGATGGCGCCCTTCGACGACTCGTATGCCGCCCAGCGCGGGAACGCGGCCCGCGCGTGCAGTGACGAGATGGACACGATGGCGCCGCCCTGGCCATGCTCCAGGAACCCCTGGACGGCCTCCGAGCAACCCCAGTACGTACCCTCGATGTTCACCCGGATGAGACGCCGCACCCAATCCGGATCTGGCCGGTGGACGGAGTCCTCGCCGACGACGGCGGCGTTGTTGACCCAGCCCTTGAGGGGGGCTGCCGCGGACGCGATGCGGCGGGCTTCCTGGAGCGTCTCGATGTCCGCGACATCGCCGATGACCATGTCACCTGCGCCACCCCACGCGTCCCGGGCCACCGGGACAGCTCCACGCCGACCACGAACCAGCCGTCCGCGATGAGCCGTTCGGCGATGGCAAGGCCGATGCCCTGCCCTGCCCCGGTCACGACCGCGCTGCGTTCCTGGCTACCCATCACCGAACCTCCAGTGCTGTCGATGGCCCCCGATGTGTCATCCCTTGACCGCACCCGCCGAGAGGCCCCGGAGCATGCCCCGTTGGGCGAACAGTGTCAGGACCACCACGGGCAACACCAGCGTCAGGGACGCCGCGGCCATGGCGCCCCAATCGATCGTGTTGGAGCCAACGTAGTTGACCAGGCCGACCGTCGCGGGGTTCGTCCCGGTGCCCGCGAGCAGGAACGGGATGAAGTATTCGCTCCAGGACGCGATGGCGATGAGCACGCCGACCGTGAGGACGCCCGGCAGGGCCATCGGCAGCACGACCGTGACGAATGCGCGCATGCGTGACGCGCCGTCGACCCGTGCTGCTTCTTCGATCTCCTGCGGGACGTCCTCGAAGTAGCCGGCACACATCCAGACCGTGAACGGCAGCAGGCCTGACATGTAGGCAAGGATCAAGCCCAGATACGTGTTGATGAGCCGCAGCTGATGGAAAAACAGGAACAACGGGATGATGAAGATGACCGGCGGCATCATCCGGCTGAAGAGCAGCCAGCCACCCAGGAACCAGCGGCCCACGAACCGTCCGCGCGCGAATGCGTAGCCTGCTGGCACGCCGATGATGAGGGTCGCGACCGTGGTGCCCACGGTGATGATCACCGAGTTCACGAGTGAGGCCGGGAACGGTCCGGACAGCAGCTCCTCCCAGGCTCGGAACGAGATGGGCGAGAAGATCTTGGGCGGGACGGCCGCAGCGTCCACCGGGCGCTTGAACGCGGTCAGCAGGATCCACAGGTAGGGCACGATGACGAAGACCAAGCCCACCATCAGGAGCAGGCCGCTGATGATCGAGAGGCGTCGGCGATGGTGGTTCATGACTGTCTCCGCCGGACGAGATAGACCAGCGCGAGTGACCCAGCGATCATGGCCACCATCACGATGCCCCACGCAGCCGCGTACCCGATCCGATCGTAGTTGAGCCCCGTTGTGTAGATCTGGAGGTTGATGGGCGTGCTGGCGAGTCCCGGTCCACCCCGGGTCAACTGCTGGATGCCCTCGAACTTCCGGAACGCGTCCATGAAGCGCAGCACCACGACCACGAACAGGACCGGTCGGATCCAGGGCAGCGTGATGTGCCAGAAGATCCGGGAGCGACTGGCCCCATCCACGGCCGCCGCCTCCTTCAGCTCGCTCGGTACCCCAAGCAGGGCCGCCAGCAGCAGGATCGACTGGAACGGGATG
>JBBQNA010000093.1:0-12107 GCA_038329515.1 Candidatus Limnocylindrales bacterium
TCCCCGACCTGCGGGGCCTCACGCCCGATGATGCGGTCAACGCGCTCATCGACATCGGCCTCCAGCCGGGTGAGCGCACGGACCGGTTCAATGACAACGTGCCCGAGGGCCAGGTCATCCGGACCGATCCGGAAGCCGGCACCGAGGTCGTCCCCGGGACCACCGTCGCCTATGTCGTCTCGCTGGGCGTCGAGCCCACGCCGACCCCCGAGCCGACGCCGGCCCCCGTGGCGACACCGGAACCAACGGCTGAGCCGACACCGGCCCTTGTGGCCGTGCCGAACCTCCGTGGTTCCAGCCCGGATGACGCGGTCAACGCCCTGATCGACATCGGCCTCCAGCCGGGCGAGCGTCAGGACCGCTATAACGCCAACGTGCCCGAGGGCCAGGTCATCCGGACCCTGCCCGAGGCCGGTACCGAGGTCGTCCCCGGGACCACCGTCGACTACCGCGTGTCGCTGGGTGCGGAACCGACGCCGGAGCCGACCCAGAAGCCCACACCAGAACCCACCGCCAAGCCTACGTCCAGCTCGGTGACCGTGCCCGACATGCGGGGCATGAGTCCCGACGATGCCGTCAACGCACTCCTGGACGCAGGGCTGGAGCCAGGTACCCGCCGAGATCGCGTCAATGAGAACGTCCCGGTCGGACAGGTCATCCGGTCCGATCCAGCCGCAGGTGAGCAGGTGGAACCTGGCACCAGCGTCGACTATGTCGTGTCGGTCGAGCCGGATGCCACGACCGAACCGACCGAAGGGCCGACCGCCGAACCCACCGCGGACAGCGGTTCCGAGGCGGCCATCCGGGCGGCCATCGGTGAGGTCGTGGCGCAGGTCCCCGGCATCCGGGGGCTGGAGCCGAAGCAGGACGTGCCGTATCGCGAGATCACCCTCAAGCAGTTCCGCCGGCAGGTCGCGAAGTCCTTCGACCAGGAGAACCCGGCATCGCAGGTCGCCGCCGAGGAGGCGCTCCTCAAGCGGCTGGGTCTGTTGCCGCAGGGTGCCGACCTGCGTCAGCTGATGCTCGATCTGTACGAGAGCCAGGTTGCCGCGTTCTACGACCCCAAGACGGGGACGATGACGGTCATCAAGCGTGACGCCGACTTCGGCCCGGAAGAGCGCCTGTTCGTGGCCCACGAGTACGACCACGCGCTGCAGGACCAGTATTGGGGCCTGGACAAGATCACCAACGTCAATGCCTCCCAGGGTGACCGAGCGCTCGCGCGCCTGGCGCTCGTCGAGGGCGACGCGACCAGCCTGATGCTCCAGTGGGCATCCCAGAACCTGACTCCGGACGAGCTGTCGCAGGTCACGTCAGCGATGACACCCGCGGACCAGGCACTCCTCGACAGCATGCCGGAGCTGCTGCGTCGCCAGCTGGAGTTCCCGTACATCGAGGGGCAGGTCTTCGTGACCACGCTCTTTGGCCAGGGCGGCTGGGACAGTGTCAACGCCGCCTACGACAAGCTGCCCCAGTCCACGGAGCAGGTCATGCACCCCGAGCGCTATCCGTCCGACACGCCGGTCAAGGTGGACCTGCCCGACGTGGCCGCATCCCTGGGGGACGGCTGGTCCGCCAGCTATCTCCAAACGATGGGCGAGCTGGCCATCAGCGTCCTCCTTGGCAACGGTGGCGGTGACGCCTCGAGTGCCGCGGATGGCTGGGGCGGCGACCGCCTCGTCAGCCTGGATGGCCCCGATGGTGCCTGGGCCGTCGTGTGGCAGACGGCGTGGGACAGCGGCTCGGATGCCGATGAGTTCAGTGCCGCCGCCGATGCTGCGATCTCGGGTCTGGACGGTGCCCGCGCGGTGCTGTCCGGGGCAGATATCACGGGTGGCCTGGACGCGCCGGTCCTGGTCCTCGTGGCCAGCAACGGCGACACGCTCCAGCAGGTCGAGGGGGCGCTGGGCGTCGGCAACTGAGGCCGCAGCACGCGATAGCACGGAGAGGGCCGGCGGTGACGCCGGCCCTCTACATCTGTTCGGGGGTCGAGATGCCGAGCAGGCCGAGGGTGTTGCGCAGCGCCAGGCGAGCCGTATCCACGAGCGCCAGGCGTCGGGCTGAGGTGGTCGGGTCGGCTGGGTCGACGACGCGACGATCGCGGTAGAAGCCGTGGAAGGTCGTCGCGAGACCCGTGGCGTATGCCGTCACGGCGTGTGTCTCCTCCGCTGCCGCAGCGTCCTCCACGACCTCCGGCAGCCGCAGCACCTCACGGGCCAGGTCGGCTGCGACCGGATCGTCTGCCAGGGCGCCTGCCAGCGACGTCGCGGGCCTGATGCCGACTTCGGCACCCTTGCGCAGGATGGAGCAGATGCGTGCGTGCGCGTACTGGACGTAGAAGACCGGGTTGTCCGCAGACTGCTTGCGTGCCAGCTCCAGGTCGAAGTCGATGGGTGAGCTGGGCGCCCGCGCCGCGAACGACCACCGTGCAGCGTCGACGCCGACCTCGGCCAGCAACTCATCGAGGGTGATGAACTCGCCCGAGCGCTTGCTCATCGAGATCTCCTCACCGTCCCGGATGAACCGGACCCAGGCGACCAGGAGCATCTGGACCGCGTCGATGTCGAAGCCCATGGCCTTCGCGGCGTTACGGACCCGCGCCACGGTGCCGTGGTGGTCCGCGCCCCAGACGTAGATGAGCTTGCTGTAGCCCCGGCTGAACTTCTCGGTCACATAGCCGATGTCCGCCGCGAAGTACGTCGGCTCGCCTGTGGTGCGGTAGATGACCCGGTCCTTGTCGTCGCCGAAGTCCGTGGACCGGAACCAGGTGGCGCCGTCCTGCTCGAACACGTAGCCGCCCGTCCGCAGCCGATCCACGGCGCGCTTGACCCAACCCTCCGTGTGGAGCGTGGTCTCGCTCTTCCAGACATCGAAATGGACGCCGAGGTGGGCGAGACTCGCCTCGATGCCCGCCCGGATGCGCTCCGATGCCCAGGCACCGACGATGGACTCGCGGTCGGCATCGGGTGCCGTTGCGGCCGCCCAGATCTCGTCCGGCAGGTCCGTGGCGAGGGTATCCACGTATGCGCCGCGGTATGCCTCCTCCGGCAGCTCCTCGCCGGCGCGCCGCGCCGCGACCGAGCCGCCAAGGACCCGCACCTGTCGGCCGGAGTCGTTGAAGTAGTACTCGCGGGTGACGTCGTGCCCCGCCGCTTGCAGCACGCGGCAGAGGAGGTCACCCACGAACGCGCCACGGGCATTGCCGACGGTCAGCGGCCCGGTGGGGTTGGCGGACACGAACTCGACGTTGAGGTTGCGGGGCGTGGCCGGGAAGGCACGACCGAAGTCGTCATCCGCGGCCCGGGCAGCGTCCAGGGCCCGCTCCAGGAACGCGGGCGCGAGGCGCATGTTGAGGAAGCCAGGTGCGGCGACCTGCACGTCCGCCAGCGGACCACCTGCCGTGATCCCGGCGCGCAGCTCGATGGCGATCGCCTCCGCGACCGCCATCGGTGGCCGTTTGAGGGGCCGAGCCAGCTTGAGCGCCACGCTGCAGGCCACATCGCCGTGGGCCGGGTCGGAGGAGTGGGTCACTTCCACGCCCGGGACATCGGCGTCAGGCGGCACGGGCGGCAAGGCGCCGTTGTGGATGGCGGCGGCCCAGGCGGCCTCCACGGTCTCGCGCACGACGGCACGCACCGAGCGGAGGGGCAGCGAGCCGGGGGTTGATCGGATATCGGGCATGGCCGACATAGCCTACGCGAGCGCCGCCGATCTGCCCGGGTGCGTGGTCAGGGGCGAGCCGGCCAGACCTCCGGCAGCCGTGCGACCAGCTCATCGAGCGATCGCACGCTGAGCGTGGCCCCCGGCGCGTCAGCCGGGATGACACCCCACGGCCCCCGTCGCAGCCACACGGCACGCATGCCGGCCGCGGCCGCTGGGCGAACGTCGTTGTCCGGTCGATCCCCCACGTATGCCACGTCCGCGGGGTCCGGCTGTCCCATGAGTTCCAGGGCACGTTCGAAGAAGCGCGCATCGGGCTTCGCGACGCCCATCGCATCGCTCATGGCCATCACCTCCGGGTCGATGCCCAGCGCCTGCAGCTGGGCCCGCCGCTCCGCGGGCTGGTTGGCGATGACCGCGACTCGCAGTCCCTGCGCCCGCAGCGCCTCGATGGCCGGCAGCGCATCGGGATACAGGTCGATTGCCTGGAAGCCGCCGTACCGCGCCTGGACCTCCGGCAGGTAGGCCCGCCAGTCGGGGATGCCCAGGATCGCGAAGACATCCTGGTGCTCCTGGCCGCGCGCCACGGCGGCGCCGAAGGCCGCGAGGAACGTCATCCGGGAAATGCCCAGGACATCCGCCCAGGTGCTCCAGACGCGGGTTTCGTCGATGAGCGTCTCGCCGACATCGAGGCAGGCCCAGCGCACGGGCTGCGTCGTCGTCACGGTCACGCGTCGATCAGATGCAGTTCCCGTCCGACCCGCGCGAAGGCATCGAGTGCGATGTCGAGCTCATCGATAGTGTGCTCGCTGCTCACGATGGTCCGGATTCGAGCACCGTCGAGGGGCACCGTGGGATAGACCACGGACGTGGCGAACACGCCTTCCTCGAACAGCCGGCGGGACATCAGCTGGGCCACATCTGCGGTGCCCACGAGGACGGGGGTGATAGGCGTCTCGCTGATGCCGGTGTCGAAGCCCAGGGCCACGAGGCCACTCTTGAAGCGACGGCTGTTGGACCACAGCCGCTCGATACGCTCGGGGTCCGTCTCCAGCACGTCGATACCCGCGATGCAGGCGGCCACCACAGCCGGGGGATGTGACGTCGAGAATAGGAACGGCCGCGCCCGCTGGATGAGGGTGTCACGGAGGTGCTGCCGCCCGGCCACATAGCCGCCCAGGACGCCGACCGCCTTGGACAGCGTGCCGACCTGGATGTCGACCCGCCCGTGGAGGTCGAAGTGGTCCACGGTACCCCGGCCGTTCCGGCCCAGGACGCCCGAGGCATGGGCGTCGTCGACCATGACCGTGGCGCCATACCGGTCTGCCACGTCACAGATGTCCCGCAGGGGGGCGATGTCACCATCCATGCTGAACACCCCGTCGGTGATGATCAGGATCCGCCGCCAGGGACCCTTCGGACCACCACTGGCGCGGGCGTCACGAAGTACGGCCTCGAGGCCGTCGACGTCCTTGTGGGGATACACGGCACGACCGGCACGTGAGAGGCGCACGCCATCGATGATCGAGGCATGGTTCAGGGCATCGCTGACGATGAGGTCCTGCTCGCCCGTGATGGTCGGGATGACACCGCTGTTGGCTGTGAAGCCGGACTGGAACACCAGCGTGGCTTCCGTGTGCTTGAACACGGCCAGCCGCCGCTCCAGCTCCTGGTGCAGCTCCATGGTGCCAGCGATGGTGCGCACGGCGCCGGAGCCGACGCCCAGCTCACGCACAGCGGCGATGGCTGCATCCACCAGGTGGGGGTGTGTCGCAAGACCGAGATAGTCGTTGGACG
Organism: Candidatus Limnocylindrales bacterium; assembly: GCA_038329515.1. Classification (GTDB taxonomy): domain Bacteria; phylum Chloroflexota; class Limnocylindria; order Limnocylindrales; family CSP1-4; genus JAFMJV01. The sequence continues at coordinate 5,458 of JBBQNA010000093.1, forward strand.
CGAGGCTGATGACCGGCCGACCGTCCATGGTCGTGCGGCGGGCCTGTGGGCCGTGCATCACGACCAGGGGCCGGTACAGCGAGTCCTGGCGCAGTGCATCGAGCTCATCGCGGAGGTCAGCGAGCGGATCGGGACGGCTGGTCACCGCCCCGACCGTGGTCGTGTCCGTCATCCCCAGGGGTCCTAGCAGAGCCCGGTTTCGGGGGTCTGGGGGCCGTCCTGCCACTGGTTCGAGAAGGCGAGCAGGGCTTCCTTGTCGAACTCGTTCAGCAACAGCTCCCGGTCCCACGCGACGGCTGCGAAGTTGACACCCGGGTCCATGTCATCGAAGCGGACGACGACGACCTTGTTGGCACCACAGTTGGCGGCTGCGAAGGCGCTCGCTGTGGTCTCGTCCATGATGGCCTGCAGCTGCTGCTGGACCTCTGCCGTTGGCTCGCCCTTGTACAGCAGCAGGACATAGCCGTGCTCGAGGTTGTGGATCCAGTTGCCGGGACCCAGCTTGTCGTCGGGGCCGTAGAAGTCGCGGGCCAGGGGCGCGATGCCGCCGCCCAGGTTGTAGTGCTGGCCGCTCGCTGGCGGGCAGTAGTCGTAGTCGACCTTGGTGCTGGTGTCGACGTGGCCACGACCCAGGTCCTGGGTCGTGAAACCCAGCTTCTGGGTCGGCTGCGGCTCGGGCGAGGCCGTCGGCGCCGGGGACGTACCGGGCACGATACTGGCTGCGGGTGGCGTCGAGGGCACGGGCGTGGCGGGTCGAGGCGTCGGGACGGGATCGCTCGGCCCAGGCGTCAGGAGCGTGGTGCAGGAGTAGGCATTGGCGCTCGTGGAGCTCAGGTTGGCCACGACCGCGATGGCACCGCCGATGAGCACGACCGCGATGGCCCCGATGACGATGGCGCGGTACTTCTCGAAGAACGACGGCTCGGCGCTCACACGGCCGCTTGAGGCGGCCTTGCGGCGGGCGGCGGAACGCGACGTGGCGGTCGAGGTGGATGTCGTCGTCGGCGGCCGGGGGGTCGGCGCACCCGCTGGGGGTGTCGCCGGTGTCGGGGCAGCGCCGGTGTCGGGGCTGGGCGTCGCGGCGGGTGCGCCGGCACCAGTCGAGGACCCACCGGTCGTCGTCGTCGGCGGCTGGAAGGTTCGGGACTTCTTGCTCACTGGTCTCCTCGTGAAGGGGTCCGAGTCACGGCTCGACGAACCACGTCCTGGTGGAGCGCCGGCGAAGCCCCCAGATGAGGACGATCGCCAGGGCGAGCGCGATGACCGCGCCGGTCAACCCGGCCGGTGACAGGAACACGATGGGCACCAGGGGCAGGCTCAACGTGGCCAGCCCAAGGGCGAGGGGATAGGCCGCCTGCTTGCGCTGCAGGACGAGCGTGATGGTGAAGATGCTGTACGCCAGCAGCAGCATATAGACGATGCCGATGGGCGACACGGGCGCCTCGATGGCCTGGTCGATGACAAGCGGCATGCTCACGCCGATGAGCGCGAGGATCGCACCCGCATAGAGCAGGAAGAGGCGCACGCCGTTGGGCATCACGCGCAACTGTTGGAGCATTCAGCCGATCGTACACCGGGCGTCGGGCAGGGGCCGCGCCACTGCTTTTGCGATGCGCTTGATATTGACAAGGCCGACACTCGTCGCTACCTTCGCTAAACCGGTTTAGTCGCCGGTCCGCACCCTGACGGGCACCGCTCCGCTACCGCGACGACCGCGGTCCGGACGGCCCCGGGTGATGGTGCGGGGGCGGGAGGAGGATCTCGTTGGCGAACGGCGCGGAGCCACGTGTGCGCATCGCCGACGTCGCGCGGGAAGCCGGTGTCAGCAAGGCTGCGGTGTCGTTCGCGTTCAACAAGCCCGATCGCCTCTCGACCGAGACCGCGGCACGCATCCAGGACGTGGCCGCCCGCATGGGCTACCGACCACATCCCGTCGCCCGGATGCTCAGCGCCGGCCAGACGACGACCATCGGCATCCTCACGCCACAGGCGCTCGGCCAGGTGTTCGCCAACCCCTTCTTCGCGCTGTTCTCGGAAGGCGTCGCATCCGTCGCCGAGGAGCACGGCTTCGGGCTGCTGTTCATCTCGCCGCTGCACGGCTCCCTGGCACGCGCCCTGGACCGGGCCACCGTGGACGGCATCGTGGTACTGGGCCTGGCCGAGGGCCATCCCGAGATGGACTCCATCCGACGCTCCGGCCTGCCCGCGGTCGTGGTGGACGCCCCGGCGTGGCCGGGGCACTCCGCCATCCTGGTCGATGACGAAGGTGGCGCTCGACTCGCAGCGGAGCACCTGCTGGCGCTGGGGCATCGCGAGATCGTGGTCATCGCGGTCGAGCCGGCCCTGGGCGAGCTGACGGACGAGGGTGTCGCCGGGCGACGGTTGCGCGGGTATCGCACCGCGCTGAGTGCCGTCGGCGTCGAGCTGACGTCCGACCAGGTGTTTCGAGTGCCCGCGACCATCGAGGGTGGCGAGGCCGCGTTCCTGCGTGTCTGGAGTGCCGGCGAGCGACCGACAGGCGTGCTCTGCATGAGCGACGCGGCCGCGGCCGGCGTCCTCGGCGCCGCGCGTCGTCTCGGGATACGGGTGCCCGAGGAGCTCTCCATCGTCGGCTTCGACGACCTGCCACTCACCCGTTTCACGGACCCGCCGCTCACCACGGTGCACCAGCCGGTGCGCCAGAAGGGTGAGGAGGCGGCGACGATGCTGCTGGAGGCGCTGCGGCGATCCGCCAGCGGCGACCAGGACCGGCAACGCGTCCTGGGCACCCGGCTGCTGGGCACCCGGCTGGTGGTCCGCCGCTCCACGGCGGCGCCATCAGGCGAACGGCGTCTGGAGGTGGTCGCTGCCCGTTAGCACCGACCATCGCGACAGCGGCTGGCTTGGAGATCCCGAGCGCCGCACCACGAGGAGGTATCGAGTCACACCATGAGACGACTATCGACACTCGCGAGCCTGTTGGCCGCGGCTGCAGTCATCGGGACGACAGTCCCGGCCGTTGCTCAGGACCCCGTCGCATTCACCATGTGGACGAAGGAGGGCGAAGCCGACGGCTCGTTCCAGTTCGTCCAGAAGCTGGCCGCGGACTATACCGCTGCCCACCCCGGCGTGACCATCAACGTCGTCAACAAGAGCGTCGAGAACCTGCGCACGGACTTCCTCACGACGAGCATCGCCCGCCAGGCGCCCGAGCTCCTGTGGACGGTCTCCGACCACGTCGGGCCGTTCACCGCCTCGGACACCATCCAGTCCGTGGATGAATTGGTCGACCTGTCGACCTTCCTCCCGAACGCGCTGCAGTCGGTGCAGCTGGACGGCAAGACCTGGGGTCTGCCGGTCTCCTTCGGCAACAACCTGATGCTGTACACCAACACGGACCTCATGGCTGAGTGTCCGGCCGACACCGATGCGTGGATCGCAGCGGCCAAGACGGCGACGGCCGGCGGCAACTACGGCATCGCCTATCCCCAGACCGAGTCCTTCTGGCTGGTGCCCTTCCTGGGTGCGTTCGGTGGCTCCGTGTTCGCCGAGGATGGCTCCGCCACGCTCGACACGCCGGCCATGGTCAGCGCACTGGCCTTCCTCAAGGACCTCAAGTTCACGCAGGGCGTCATGCCCGCCGAGGCCGACTACGCGGTCATGGACGGCATGTTCAAGAACGGCGTCAGCCAGGTCGACCCGAACGCCAGCCTGGCCCCCTCCGCAACGCCTCCCCCCACCGGTGTGGCCGCGTCCGTCATCAACGGTGACTGGACCGCAGGCGCCTACGCCGACCTCTTCGGCGACAAGCTGAACATCTGCCCCATCCCCCAGGTGACCGGGGCGGACTTTCCCAAGCCGTACGTGGCTGGCACGTACCTGATGTTCTCCAAGGACCTCGCGGGCGATGCCGCCAAGCAGGCTGCCGTCCTCGACTTTGCCAAGTACGCCACGGACACCCCGCAGCAGCTGGAGATGGTCGCCGCGCTCAAGCGACTGCCGGGCACCAACGCCGCGTTCAACGATCCGATCGTCACCGGAGACGCGCTGCTGTCCAAGGTGGCCGCGGCCGCTGCCATGGGCGTCGGTACGCCAGGCAACCTGGAGATGCGCTGCATCTTCGATGCCATGACGACCGGCATCAAGTCCATCTATACCAACGCTGACGCGGATCCGCAGGGCGTGGCAACGCAGATGCAGACCGACTACAGCAACGACGCGAACTGCCAGTGATCGGTCGGTCACATCCGTGACCGTCTGAGCACACGGTGCGGGGGTCCATCAGGGCCCCCGCACCACATCCCACCGTGAACGGGGCGAGAGGAGGAGAAGTGTTCGACCTGAACCAGGCCTTCACGGCGCTGTCAGACGTCGCCCTGACGCTGGTCGTGCTGCTGGTCTTGGTGGCCGCGCTGGAGGCCTTCCTCTACGTCGTCTTCGTGCGCTGGCGCAAGTCGCGCATGGCCCTGCCCATCATGTTCCTGACGCCGGCCGTCCTCGGCTTGCTCATCCTGTACGTCTATCCGCTCCTGTGGGAGCTCAACGTCTCGTTCACCAAGATGAGCATCCGGTACTTCGTGGACCCCGGCTTCCTGGGCCTGGATACCACCAAGGGATCCATCTTCGTCGGCTTCCAGAACTACATCGACGTGTTCACCAAGCCGGTCCTGCCGCAGACGAGCTTCTACCAGCTGTTCGCGCAGACCATCGTGTGGACCGCCATCAACGTCTTCTTCCACGTGGTGCTGGGTGTGCTGCTGGCGCTCATGCTCAACCGTAGGCTGCGTGGCCGGACGCTCTACCGGGCGCTGCTCATCCTGCCGTGGGCCATCCCGGCGGTGGCGTCACTCCAGATCTGGCGCACCGAGTACAACTTCCAGTACGGCGCCGTGAACCAGATCCTTGAAATGTTCGGCGTCGCGCCCATCCCGTGGCTGTCCGACCCGATATGGAACTTCGTGGCGATGCTCATCACCAATATCTGGCTGGGTGTGCCGTTCATGATGGTGCTCACCCTGGGCGCGCTCCAGAGCATCTCCCAGGACTACTACGAGGCGGCTGACCTTGATGGTGCTTCCGGCACCCAGGCGTTCCGGAGCATCACGGTGCCGCTGCTCAAGCCCATCCTGCTGCCGGCCATCCTGCTGGGCATCTTCCTGACGTTCAACAACATCCTGGTGCCCTTCTTCATCAACGCCAACAACCTGACCTCGAGCGACATCCTGGTCACGGCGCTGTATCGCGCGGCATTCAGCTTCACCCGGTATGGGTTCGCGGCCGCCTTCGCGTTCGTCATCTTCGCGATCCTGCTCGTGTTCACGTTCTTCTACGTGCGCAAGACCAACGTCCTGAAGGGAGCCCTCGAGTCATGACCGACATGCAGGTCCGGGAGGTGACCGATGCCCGCCGACAGCGCAAGGACGGCTACCTCACGCGCATGACCCGCTCGCCGCGACGCGGGGCGGACTCGCCCATCAAGCGGGTCTGCATCCACCTCGCGCTCATCCTGGCGGCGCTCATTGCCGCATTCCCGGTCATCCGTGTCTTCAGCACGGCTCTGCGGCCGGGCAACAACGTGCTCAGCACGAGCCTGGACATCATCCCCAAGGGCGCCAGCCTGGATGCCTTCAACCGGGTGCTGTTCGACTCCAAGCTGCCCAACTGGCTGTTCAACAGCCTCGCGGTCACGCTGGGTACGGCCGCGGTGGGGCTCATCCTGGCGGCCACCTCCGCGTATGCCTTCTCGCGCTACCGGTTCCGCGCCCGCAACCTGAGCCTCACCTTCCTGTTCGCGACCCAGCTCATCCCGGGCATCATGCTGCTGGTCCCCATCTACCTGCTGGCCATCCAGCTGAACCTGGTGGGGACGTACCAGGGCCTGGTCATCGCGTATGCGGTGACGGCCGTGCCCTTCAGCATCTGGATCCTCCGAGGCTACTACGACACCGTGCCCGTGGAGCTGGAGGAAGCTGCTCGCATCGACGGCTGCACCGAGTTCCAGACCTTCCGGCTGGTGCTCCTGCCACTCTCACTGCCGGCGCTGGCCATCGTGTTCCTGTTCAACTTCCTGGCGGCATGGGGTGAGTACTTCACCGCCTCGCTCATCATCGGCAACAGTGAATCCCTGTTGACCTGGCCGCTGGGCATCCAGCGCTTCCAGTCGCAGTTCACGACCCAGTGGGCGGACCTGTCTGCCTCCTCGATCCTCGTCTCCGTGCCCATCGTGATCCTGTTCGTCTACATCTCCAAGTACCTGGTGTCCGGCCTGACGCTGGGAGGCGTCAAGGGGTGAGAGGGCGGCTCATGGCGGCAGGGGCGCTCGTCTCGATCCTGGCCGCGTGGCCAGTGGGAGCCGGGTCGCCATCGCCATCGCCATCGCCGTCGGTGGCGGCCCGTGCGACCCTGGCGGGGGACGGCAAGATCCGGCAGGCGGACCTATTACATGACAGCCGCTCCGACCTGTACCGGAGCCCGACCAGCGCGGTGCCGGCTGGGACGCCGGTCCTGCTCCGGCTGCGTGCCGCGGCCGGCGATCTCGCCACTGCCGAGGTGCGCATCACGGACACCCTCGCGGGCACGTCCGAGTCGATGCCCATGGACCGGGTCGCCACGGACCCTGACGCCGGCACGCACGGGGTCGACTACTGGGAGGCCGTCGTGACGCCGACCGC
>JBBQNA010000094.1:0-12044 GCA_038329515.1 Candidatus Limnocylindrales bacterium
AGGCGACGAACGTCTCTGCGGCTCGCAGGCGTTCGTCGTCAGACCCTCCGTGCAACGGATCTGTCGATGCGAGGCGAGGGCGGCCAGCCGGCGCGATGGTCGTGATCATGGTGCCGTTGGGGCTATACACCAGGATGCCCAGCGGTGACTCACCCAAGGGGAGGACGGAGCTGCCGTCGTCACCCTCGGAGATCCACGCCTGGAGTCGCCAGTCGCCAGTCAACGGGTCCGGATGGCTCATTCGGGCACCGGCGCATCCGCCCGCAGCAGGCCTTCGTGCTTGAGCTCGGCCCACAATGCGGCCGGGATGGGCTGCTGGAACACGTCGAGGTTGCGCTGTACGTGCGCCGCAGATCGGACACCCGGGATGACCGCCGCGACGCTCGGGTGCCCAAGGGGGAACTGGAGTGCGGCTGCCGCGAGGGAAACCCCATGACGCTCGCAGATGGCCTGCATCCGACCCACGGTGGCGTTGAGCTCCGCGGACGGCGCGCCGTAATCGGCATTGGCACCTTCCCGCGGCCCCGTCGCCAGGATGCCCGACTGGTAGGGGGCACCGATGACGAAGCCGATGCCCCGCTCCACGCAGGCCGGGAACTCCGAGTCCAGGACCTCCTGGCGCAGCAGGGTGTAGGGCATCGCGACGAGGAAGAAGTCAAGGTCCACGATGTCCAGGAAGCGCGGCATCATGCCCAGCTCGTTGACACCGGCGCCGATACCTCGGATGAGGCCCGACGCCCTGAGCTCCGTGATGGCTCGCCAGCCGCTCGTGGCGAGCTGGGTCAGGAAGCCCTCGAACTTGACTCCTGCGCCGTGGTACATGTGGTCGAGGTCATGGATCACGGCCAGGTCGTAGCGGGCGAGGCCCAGCCGCAGCTGGCTCTGCTCGTAGGAACGCATGATGCCGTCGTAGGTGTAGTCGAAGACGACCTCGAAGGGGCCTCCGCCGAACCAGGGCGTGCCGTCGTAGTCAGGGTCCTGGGACGCCTTCAGCCAGCGACCGATCTTGGTCGAGAGCACATACTCCGAGCGCGGATGGTCCCGCAGGCCGGCGCCGGTGCGCAGCTCCGACAGGCCGCGGCCATACCAGGGCGCGGTGTCGTAGTAGCGGATGCCGCCATCCCAGGCAGCCTGGATAGCATCGAACGCGTCGCGCTCGGGCACCTTGTGGAACAGTTCGCCGTAGGACGCGCCGCCGAGGCCGAGCTGGGTGACGGCGACGCCGGTACGACCGACGAGCCGCGTCGCGTTGGGATCCATGAGCTGACAACGCCTCCGAAGATGACTGCTAGTGCCACTCGCTGGTGGGGAACAACAGGGTGCGCTTGACCAGCACGTTGCGGGGCAGGCGCAGCTGGAGCATGACCGTCTCGGCGATATCGGCGGGCTGCATCAGCCCCGCCCGACCTTCTGATCCGGCGCGATTGATGTCCTCGTTGAGGGCGTCCCAGAAGGGTGTGTCGACCCCGCCCGGGCAGATGGTGCTGACCCGGATGCCCTTGCTGACGACCTCCTGGGCGAGGCACTCCATGAAGCCGACGACCGCCCACTTGGTGGCGCAATAGCCGGACCAGTCGGGATAGCCCTTGGTGCCACCCGCCGAGGCGATGGCCACGATGTCACCGCGGCCCTGGGCGAGCATCGGCCGCAGTGCCGCCTGGCAGATGTTGGCGGTGCCCAGGTAGTTGATGTCCATCATCGCCCGCCAGTCGGCGGGGTCGGAGTCGGCAACTGAGCCGATGATGCCGATGCCCGCGTTGGCGATCACGATGTCCAGGCCGCCCAGCCGCTCCAGGCACGAGTCCACCACACCCCGCATGGCGGCCGGGTCGCTGACGTCGGCGGCGACGCCGATGGCCGTGCCGCCGGCAGCTGTGATGGCAGCCGCTACCGCCTCAGACCGGTCGAGATGGCGGCTGACGACGCAGACCGCGGCACCCTCTGCGGCCAGCCGCTCGCTGATGCCCTGCCCGATACCGCTGGTGGCGCCCGTGATGAGCGCCACCTGTCCGGCGAGCACGCCCATGGCTCAGCTCCGTCCGATCCCGGTCTCGAGATGGAAGATCTCGCGCAGCTCACCGCTGGCCGGTGTGCCGTCCTCGTTCATCGCCATGAGGTGCCGAAAGCCTTCGCCCCAGCGATCGTGCAGAGGGGTCGCCCAGAGCCGATCCCAGGCTTCCGCATCCTGGATCTCCGAGTAGTAGAAGATCACTGGGTCGGCTTCGAACGACGTCATCTCGGCGATGCCCTGAGCCTTGATCTCGGCGACCAATTCCGGCCAGATCTTGTCGTGCCGCTCGCGGTACTCGGCCAATGCCCCGGGCTTGAGCGTCAGTGTGAATGCGCGACGGATCATGGAACATCCCTCCCAGTTGGTTGTGGCATCTCGCCCGTGTTGATCATATGCAGCAGGCTCCGGTCGTCGACCTCCGATCCACGGACCTCGCCCACCAGGCGCTGTCGATACAGCACCAGGATCCGGTCTGCCAGACCGACCAGCTCCGGCAGCTCGGTGGAGCGGAAGATGACGACTCGACCTTCGTCGGCCAGCTGTCGGACCAGGTGATAGATCTCGCGCTTGGCTCCGATATCCACGCCCCGCGTGGGATCATCGAGGAGGACGACGTCAGGTCGAACCTCCAGCCACTTGCCGATGACCACCTTCTGCTGGTTGCCTCCGGACAGCTGGTTCACCGACGATGTGACAGCCCGCACCTTGATCCGCAGGTCATCGATCTGGCGTCGGGCGGCAACCTCCATCTCCCTGCGGCGCAGCCACGGATCTCGGGATCGGAGCGCGCCGAATCGAACGTGGACGATGTTGCGCGCGATGCTCCGGTCGAGCATCAGGCCCTGGTGCCGCCGATCCGCTGGCACCAGGCTGATGCCTCGTCGCGCAGCAGCAGTGGGACTCGTCGGCAGGCCATCGCCGTCCGGAAAGCGTGCCGAAGTAGTGGACGTGCGGCGCAGACCGAACAATGCTCCCAGGAGCGCTGCCACGCCCGAGCCTTCGAGCCCGGCCAAGCCCACGATCTCGCCCGCTGAGGCCTCGAAGCTGACGCCCCGCAACTCGTCGCCCACGGTCAGGTCCCGGATCACCAGAGCAGGTGGGCGACTCGTGTCCGCTGCCCGCCGATCGGGATACAGGGCACGCTCGGAACCACCGATCATCGCTGCCACGACCTCGGTCATCGTCAACTGGGTCCGCTCTCGGGACAGCACGTCTCGGCCGTTGCGCATGACCGTCACCTCGTCGCAGACGGTGAACACCTCCTGGAGCCGGTGCGACACGTAGAGCATCGTCACCCCATCGGCCGACAGCTCGCGCAGGACCCCGAACAGCCGCTCGCTCTCGCGCTCGTTCAGCGCCGAGTTCGGCTCGTCCAGGATGAGCAGACGAGGGTGCTCCAGCAGCACGCGACTGATCTCCACCAACTGCCGCACGCCGATGGAATACATGCCGACCGGTCGGTCCAGGTCGACCTTGAGGCCGACGCGCTGGAGCACCAGCCGCGCTCTCCGCACCATCTCGCGCCGCGACAGCAGGCCATACCGCGTCGGCTCGGCATTGACGAACAGGTTCGCCAGGACGGAGCGGTTGGGGAACAGACTGAGTTCCTGGTACACGATGCCGACGCCCTTGGCGCGCGCATCCATCGGCGATGCGATGGTCGCAGACCGGCCGTCGAACACGATGGTGCCGGCGTCGGGCAGTACCGCGCCCGCCAGGATCTTCATCAGCGTCGACTTGCCGGCGCCGTTCTCGCCGACCACGGCATGGATGCGGCCCGGGCGGACCGTCAAGTCCACCGAATCGAGCGCCTGCACTCCCCCGAAGGCTTTCCGAAGCCCCGTCACCACCACGGCGGCAGGGGCATCGCGCCCGCTCCCGGGCATGCCGAGATGGGGGGGCAGGTCGGTCCCGCCCCCCCGCTGGTCGGCCGTCAGGGCGCTACTGACCAAGCTCCGCGAACGGCACGATGAGCGACGGCCAATTCTGGCTGTCCATCGGGCCGCCATCGGCGAACAGGGGCGCGTAGAACGCGTCCGACTTCGCCTGGTCGGAGAAGATCGCCTTGGCGTCCTCGACGGTCTGGGGCGGCAGGCCGTAGTCGAACACGGCTCCGTCCTTGGTCAGCATCTCGACGCCTGACGACAGGACGCCCGGATTCAGGGGCGCCCCGTTGCGGATGTGGTCGACGAGCATCTTCACCGGCAGGTATCCCTGGACGTAGCTTGCCTGGCCGATCGAGGCGAGCACATGTCCGTCCGCGACGGCCTGGATGTTGCCGGGGGTGAAGTCACCGCCGGCCATGATCCACTTGTCGCCGTTCTCGGCGTTGACCTTGCCCAGATTTTCCGGGTCGGGAGCGCACAGGCCCACGAACGCCTTGGCGTCCGGGTACGCGGCGGCAAGCTGCTGCCATGCCTGGTAGTTCACGACCGGGTCGACCTTCACGTCGAAGGGTCCGCTGGCCGTCAGGCCAGGGGCCGTGTCGGCGAGGCCCTTGACCACGCCATTGCCACGCTGGATGAGCACATCCAGCTGTGGCGCGCACGTGCCCAGCACGACTTCGCCGGTGGCCCCAGCGCCGCCCGCTGCGGTGGAGACGAGGGCACCGATCTGGCTCCACGCCGGGATCGGGTTCTCACCCACGTATGGCGCATTGATGTTCGAGGAGTAGATGTTGAACATCACGATGGGGTGGCCATCCGCGATGAGCTGATTGAGGGGCGCCGCCATGGTCTCCCCCGGGATGGACGTTGCGACGCCCTGGGCCCCCGCGGCGAACAGGTCCTGCACATTCTTGAGCTGGGCCTCGGCGTCGAACCCCTCTGGTCCCGCGGTCAGCAGGTCCACGCCCAGTTCATCGGCCGCCTTTTGCGCCGCGGCGACCACGAGCTGGTTGTTGGAGTTGCCCTTGACATGGATGACGAACCCGATCTTGAGACGGGGTGCGGTCGAAGCGTCGGGTGACTGAGCGGCTACGCCGGCTGTGGCGAATACCACAGCACCTGCAGCCACGAGACCCGCCAGGGATGCTCGTTTCACGGTTCTCCTCTGGAAATCCATCTGATGTTCGATCGTGGGTGATCCGTGGGTAGGTCCATGGTGCTCCTGTGCTCTGCCCCCCTCTCACATGTGGATACGATGTACCGCAGGTCGCCGATCGGCCCGTCGCTACACACCAGCATCCAGCGCGTTACGCCGAGTGCGATGCTTGCGCACGACCAGGTCGATGACGACGGCGATGACGATGACGGCACCCGTGACGAAGGTGCTCCAGGTGGCGTCGATGCCAAAGAAGATGATGGCGCTGCTGATGGTCGTGATGATGAGCGCCCCGAAGAGGGCCCCCACTACCGTCCCGGTGCCTCCGGACAAGGGAGTGCCGCCGATGATCACGGCCGCGATCACGATGAGCGCGAATTCCGAGCCGGAGGTCGGGTCGATGGCGCCCCGGAAGCCCACGAACAAGGCGCCCGAGAAGCCGCAGACCAAGCCCATCAGGACCATCACCTGGATCTTGGTTCGGCCGAGCTGGATGCCCGCGAGTCGGGCCGCCTCCGGATTGCTGCCGACCGCCTGGACCCGATACCCGAACTTGGTGCGCTGGAGCACGATCTGCAGCACCACTGCGAGCACGACGAAGACGACCGCGACGACCGGTACCAACCCCCCGATGCGGGTCTGGGTCAACGTGAAGAAGCTGCCAGTCACGTCGGGTGGGATGACTGCCGTCGACTTGTTGACCACTTGGGACAGTCCTCGATACATCGAGAACGTGCCCAGGGTCACCACGATCATCGGGATCCCAAGGCGCACCCCGAGGACGCCATTGATGAAGCCCAACAAGCCACCGAATACCACACCGATGCCGGCGCTGACCCATGGGTCGATGCCTGCGACCATCGCCTCTGCTGCGATGACCGCGGAGAAGTTGAAGATCCAACCAACGGACAGGTCGATCTCACCGATGGCGATGACGAACACCATGCCCAGGGCAAGCATGCCGTAGGCCGCCGTGGCGCCCAGCTGTGTGACAAGGTTGGCCGGGTTGAGGAAGTTGGGGTGGAACACCGCGACCGTACCGACCAGGACCAGGAGCGCGATGACGACGCCGACCTCGTCCGGCACTCGCGGCAGGCCCCGGCGCGCACGGGCTGCCTCCGGACCACCGGTGGCTCCTCCGGGTCCTGCATCCGGATCAAGCAGTGCGCCGGCGTCGGACGTCACGTGGCCCAGGGTCGCTCGTCAGTGGGCTCGTCCCAGCTAGCGATCGGTGCCTGGAGCGGATCATCGATCCAACAGAAGCGGCCGTTGATGTCTGCCGCCGCATCCGCAGTCAGACGCACCACGAGGGCGACGGCCTTCTCGGGCGGGTCGCCGCCGGTCTCATTGACCCAGTCGACCCACGACTTGTAGCCCGCGGCGATAGGTCCGATGGCATCGACCTTGTCCCGGATGTCCGCCCACATGTCCGTGCGCACATCACCGGGATGGATGACGTTGGCGGTCACGCCGCTGCCCGCGATCTCGGACGCCAGGTGGCGGGTGAACTGGTTGAGTGCCACCTTGGCCGTGCCGTAGGCGCTGTTGAGGGGTCCGGGCGGGTGGAGCGAGGCCGCCGAGGTGACATTTACGATCCGCCCCCAGCCCGCGTCCAGCATCCCACCCAGGAATGCGCGCACGGTCAGGAACGACGCGATGGCATCGATCTGGATGGTCTGGACCCAGTCGGCCGCGTCCGCGTCTGCGATGAGCGAGATGGGGCCGAACACGCCCGCGGCATTGACCAGGATCGTCGGCGCCCCGAAGCGCGACGTCACGTCGATGCCGAGCGACGCGACGGCCGCGATGTCCGCCACGTCACACACGACGCCCGTGATGCTCCCCGCTGAGCCGACAGCCAGTGCCTCGGTCTCGCGCAGCTGGTCAGCATTGCGAGCCACGGCCACGACCGTGGCGCCTGCCGCGGCCAGGCCCACACAGACACCCCGTCCGAGACCGCGACCACCACCCGTGACGACCGCGACACGGCCTGCCTGGTCAGCCATCGGTGGGTGCCTGCCAGTTCGCGGGCTCCATGTGGAACACCTCGCGCAGGGGCGTCGAATCCACGATGCCGTCGTCACGGAAGGCCATCAGGGGTCCCATCAGCTCGCTCCAGCGATCATGGGTCTCGGTATGCCACAGCCGATCCCAGGAGCCCTCGTCCTCCACCTCGGAATACATGAACAACACCGGGTCGTTCTCGAAGATGGTCATGTTGTAGATGCCCGCTGCCTCGAGCTCCTGGACCATCTCGGGCCAGATATGGTCGTGCCAGTGCTTGTACTGCGCCAGTCCGCCGGGCTGGAGTCGCATGGTGAACGCGGTCCGGATCATGGGTGCACCTCCTGGAGATCGGGGACATCGATGGTCGACCCGTCGAACGGGCGACCGGTGTTGATGGCATGCAGCACCTGGCTGTCCGAGGTCGTCGGGCCGGGCAGCTCGAAGCCGATGCGACCGCGGTAGAACACCAGGATGCGGTCGGCCAGCCCGACCAGCTCCGGCAGCTCAGTGGACCGGAAGAGGACGATACGTCCCTCATCCGCGAGTGCCCGGATGAGCAGGTAGATCTCTCGCTTGGCGCCGATGTCCACGCCACGGGTCGGGTCGTCCAGCAACATGACCCGGGGCGCGATCTCCAACCACTTGCCGATGACCACCTTCTGCTGGTTGCCGCCAGAGAGGCTGCCAGCCGGATCGCCGGGGTCGCCGACCTTGATGCGCAGGTTGTCGATCTGGCGACGTGCCGCGTCGAGCATCTCACCTGGGCGGAGCCAGGGCGTGCGGGACGGGAGCGTGCCCACGGACACAAGGCCGATGTTGCGCACGATGCTGCGGTCGAGCATCAGGCCCTGATGTCGCCGGTCGGCCGGGACCAGGGCCACGCCGCGTCGCGCTGCGGCGGTCGGGGATACCGGCAGCCCTGCGCCATCGGGATAGCGGACCTCGCCCGCGGAGGCGCGTCGCGTCCCGAACAACACGCCCAGCAGCGTCGCGACGCCGGAGCCTTCGAGGCCGGCCAGTCCGATGATCTCGCCCGGACGCGCGGTGAAGGTCGCGTCATGCAGCTCCTCACCAACAGTCAGTCCGCGGACGTCCAGCGCCCCCTGCGTGTCAACGCCCGCTGCCGAGTCGGGCTCACTGGCGTCCGGACCACGCTGGCCGACGACCCGAACGGCGCGCGGCGGGAACAGGTCGCCCTGGCGCCCGCCGACCATGGCGGCCACGACATCGGCGATGGTGAGCGAGGCGCGGTCCCGGGTCCAGACCAGGCGACCGTTGCGCATCACAGTGATCCGGTCCGCGATCTGGAATACCTCCTCCAGTCGGTGGGAGACGTACAGCATCGTCAGGCCCTCGGCGCGCAGGTCCCGCAGCACCGCGAACAGCCGGGTGGTCTCGTGCTCATTGAGGGCCGAGTTCGGCTCATCCAGGATCAGTACCCGAGGTCGCTCGAGGACGACGCGGCTGATCTCCACGAGCTGCCGCTCATCGAGGTCGAGATCGCCGACGAAGGCGTCCGGGTCCGCGGCCAGGCCCATCCGACGAAGCACCGGTACCGCAGCTTCGCGCATGGAGTGGGTGTCCACGAGGCCACGACGGGTCGGCTGTCGGTCGGGGAACATGTTCGCGAGGACTGACCGGTCCGGGAACAGGCTGAGTTCCTGGTACACGATGCCGATGCCCTGGCGTCGGGCGTCCTGGGGAGACGCGAAGGACACCGCTTGCCCCTCGACGGTGAAGGTGCCGGCGCCCGGCTGGACGGCCCCGGCCAGGATCTTCATGAGTGTCGACTTGCCGGCGCCGTTCTCGCCCACGATGGCGTGGATGGTCCCGGTCTCGACGACCAGGTCCATGTCCACGAGCGCGCGGATGCCGCCGTAGGACTTGGAGAGGCCAGCAACGGCGATCGCGGCATTCGCGATCGCCGTTTCGGCAATGGTGGACAGCACCCCCTGGTCAGTCGACCTCGGCTTGCTCTCCACCATCATGGGTACTACTTGGACTCGTTCTCGACCGGCTCGATGAAGTCGGCCCAGTTTGCGATGACGCCGTCGACAAGCGGCTGATAGTACTCGCGGGCCTTGGCAGGATCCGCCGCGATCGCCTCGAGCTCTGCGAAGGTCAGCGCTGGCAGGTCGTACGGCTCGATGACACTATCGGCCGTCACGATCTCGGTGCCAGCATCGATGAAGCCGCCTGTGGTCAGGTCGTAGTCCGTTGCTCCGGTGAGCTTGTCGACCAGCATCTTGACCGGCAGGTAACCCTGCATGAAGGGCGTCTGGCCGAGGCTGACATACGCGTTGCCATCCTTGATGGCGGCGAGGTTCTCAGATGTCAGGTCATAGCCACCCGAGACGAAGGGCGTGTCCGTGTTGGCAGCCTGGAGCTGGCCGAGGCTGTTGACGTCTGGTGCGCACACGCCAATGAAGCCAGTCGCGTCTTGGTTAGCCGTGTACAGGGCCTCCCACGCTGCGTAGTTCTCATTGGCTGCCGACTTGACGTCAAAGGGCCCAAGGACTTCCACACCAGGTGCTACGGAGATCGCCTCGGCGATGCCCTTCGCGCGGTTGTCCAGGACCGGAAGGAAGCCGGGAGCGCAGTTCCCGATGATGGCCTTGCCGGTCATATCGGCTCCGCCCATCTTCTCGAGGATCATGGCGCCCAGGGTGCGACCGCTTTGGAGCGACCGTTCCCCGACATACGGCGCTTTGACCTCAGGCCGCAGGATGTTGAACTGGACGACGGGCAACCCGCCGTCGATCAGCGTGTTGAGTCCGCTGACCATTGACTCACCCGTCACGGAGGTCGCGATCCCGTCGACCCCGGAGTCGACGAGACCCTGGACCAATGCCATTTGGGCCTCGGCATCAAAGCCCTCAGGCCCCACGACCTGCACATCGACACCGAGTTCAGCGCCGGCCTGCTTGGCACCATCGGCGATCTGCTGGATGAAGGGGTTGCCGATGACGTGGATCACGACGCCGATCTTGAGGTCCTCGCCGGCCCCGATCGACGGACTCTGAGCGCCAGCCGGCAGGGCGACTGCCCCAACGGTGAGTGCGATGACGCCCGAGAGCGCCAGTAGCCGCTTGCTACCTGACATGTGGTTCCTCCTCAGAATTCCCAGCCCGGCGCACGAATGGCCCTCCGGGTGGTTGACAGCTAGTCCATCACGAGCGATACCCAGCGGCTCCTCCTCGTTGCGCCATGGCCATTTGTGCAGTGGTGGTCAATTCGTATCCACGACATCGCGCGCCCGTCGAGCCCGCTTGCGTCGGACCAGCTGGTCGATGGCCACCGCGACGATGATCACTGCGCCGGTCACGAAGATCGACCACTTTGCGTCGACACCCAGAAACAGGATGCCGCTCTGGATGACCACGATGATCAGGGCGCCGATGACGGCGCCGAAGATCGAACCGCGCCCACCCGAAAGGGGAGTGCCGCCGATGATAACGGCGGCGATGACCGGCAGCAGGAAGGAATCGCCGGTGATGGGGTCGATCGCCTCGCGGAAGCCCAGGAAGATGACCCCCGCGAGGCCGGCCACGGCCCCCATCAAGACAAGCACCATGATCCGCGTCCGGTCTACGGGGATGCCAGCCAGCCGTGCGGCGTCAGGGTTGCTGCCCATCGCCTGCACCCGGAAACCAAATCGGGTCCGTTGTAGCAGTACGTTCAGGGCGACTGCCAGGATCAGGAACGCAACCGCGACCATCGGGATGATGTCCAGAACCTTCACATCCCAGATCTCGAAGTATGGCGCGGCCTTGTCGGGGGGCACCACCGCCTTCGACTCGTTGACGACCAGGGACAGCCCTCGATAGAGCGATAGCGTGCCGAGGGTCACGATGATCACCGGGATGCGCAAGGTGACCGCGAGTGCCCCATTGATGAAGCCGAGCAGGGCACCGAAGCAGACGCCGAGTATCGCGGCCAGGAATGGCTCGAGTCCCGCCACCATCAGCTTGGCCGCGATCACTGCCGAGAAATTGAAGATCCAGCCGACCGACAGGTCGATGTCCCGGATCGCTACGACGAAGACCATGCCCACGGCAAGCATCCCGATAAAGGCCGCGGATGCGAACTGTTGGAAGATGGTCTTCGGGAGCAGGAAGTTCGGCTTGACGATGCCCACGATCGCGACGAGCACCAGAAGCGCGATGAGGACTCCCAACTCCTCAGGCAGACGCGAGCGCAGGGTGCGCGTCGGCCGGACAGCCGGGGGCTCCCCGGGCGCGGAGGCCGTCGAGTCCTGTGTGGTCAAGAGTCTCCCCTGAGCCGGGCGCGTCTCCAACCGGTGACGACCCGCGTGCCGAACAAGTCTGGAAACGATACTAGCCCGCAACCGTATGTCAAGCACCAATCGCGCACCACGACATGCGCCGGCCGACGGGGCACCCTCAGGGGTTGGGCAAGAGCGCCGACAGGCCGCGCCACAGGGTCCTGGAGAAGGCGACGGTCATGTGCCCGGTGTCATAGGCCACGAGCAGCTGATCGATGACGGGTGGGCATGGGTCGTAGGGACATGTCAGCGGGAAGGTGCTGGCATACCGGACACCAGCCGCCTTCGCGGCCGCGCGATCGTCGGTCAGCCGGGGGCGGTGGGTGGCCGGTCCCCGGCGCGTCGCGCAGGCGGCGATGTCCCCGAGGTGCTGGGGCAGACACCGGGCGGCATCGATCCAGGCGGGTGAGTCTCCCAGGAGCACCACGTTGGACGTGATCGCAGCGAGACTCTTCAGGGTGGACGTCAGCCCCGCGCGCCACTGCCGGTCGCCATCGGCGTCGCTGCTCGCGCCTGCCACGTTGTAGGTGTCGTGCTCGGAGGTCACGATCATGGCCGGGTGGATGGCCGTGATCTTCCGGATGGCCTGCTTGCGCCACTCAGCACAGTCGGAGGCATGCAACGGGATCCGTGCCACCGGGCATGCCGACTTGGTCACGAAGTAGAGCCGCCATCCGCGATCGTCCGCGACCCGTTGCA
>JBBQNA010000095.1:0-12018 GCA_038329515.1 Candidatus Limnocylindrales bacterium
GGAGGTGGATGGAATGACCTACGTCATCGCAGAGCCGTGTATCGATGTCCTCGACCAGTCGTGTGTGTCGGTCTGCCCCGTGGACTGTATCCATTTCGAACAGGGCACCGACCGGATGCTCTCCATCGACCCCGATGAGTGCATCGACTGCGGCGCCTGTGAGCCCGAGTGTCCCGTGAATGCCATCTACCCCGAGGACTCCGTGCCTGCGGAATGGGCCAAGTTCACGGTCACGAACGCCATCTGGTTCAAGGACAAGGACTCGGCGCGCGCCGCCGTCGACGAGTGGAAGCCCGCCTGACGCCGACTCGCTCACTCCGCGCGACCCCGACTCGCTAGCTGGCCGCTCGCCACGCACGAACCTGCCCCGCTCGGCGCGAACCTGCCCCGCTAGTTCCGCGCGACCTGGTCGCGGGCGAGCATCGCGTCCACGATCTTGCGCAGGCTTGGCCGGACCCCGTACAGCAGCAGCGTCGCTCGGAAGACCCGCGCCGATGCGATCGTCGCCACGGCCACGAACAACGTCAGGCTCAGCAGGGAACTCACGATCATGCCCACCGGCAGGTCCGGCGCGATGGTCACGACCATGAGCATCGATGCTGGCGCCGTCAACGGGACGAGCACCAGCGCCCAGACCAGCGGCGAGTCGATGTCGGTCAGGAAGACGCTGCTGAAGATGATCGGGATGACGGCCACGAAGCCGAAGAAGCCGGAGTACTGCTGCGCTTCCCGGTTGCCCGGTGCGAGTGCCCCGATGGCGGTGAAGATGGCGCCATACGCAAGGTAGCCGAGCACGAAGTAGACGAATCCCAGGAGCAGCACCATGGGCGACAGGTTCAGGTCGCCCAAGCCGCCCACCTGACCCCCGATGATGGGGATGAACAGCACCGAGGCCCCGATCCAGATCGCGACCTGGGTCAATCCCGCCGCACCCAGGCCCAGGATCTTGCCCGCCATGAGCGGCAATGAGGGCACCGAGCTGAGCAGGATCTCCACCACCCGGTTCTCCTTCTCCTCGGTCACCGACTGGAGCAGGTACCCGCTGGTGATGAAGATGCTCATCACGAACAGGAGCGTGAATCCGAACGGCAGCAGCACGGACGCGGCCATCGCTGCATCTGATACCGCCGAGCCGCTGACGGTGACCGTGGTCACACTCGCGGGCGTGTTGATCCGGACCAGCGTGTCGGCGCTGATCCCGGTGCCCGATAGCAGACCGGTCCGCAGGGCGGCCGCCAGGATCCCATCCTGGATCTCGTGCCGTTGGGCGGCGTCCAGGCTGAAGCTGCCGGACTCCTCGACCCGATGCACTTCGGCGCTCCCGGGCCACGTCGCGGGGATGACGTAGAACTCGTCGATGGACCCGTTCTCGAGCGCTTCATCCGCCGCGTGCCGAACCACGAGCTGGATCACCGGCGCGGCTGCGGCAGGGGCCAGGTCGATGGCGGAGTCGTTGACGATCACGATCTGGCTGTCGCCGGCTGTGAGGCCGCTACTGCTGCTGGGTGCCAGCACCGCCGACAGGCCGAACAGGGCGACGAGACCCAGCGGCAGTACCAGGGTGCCCACGATGAAGCCACGTCGTTTGACAGTGCGCACGTAGTCACGCCGAGCCACGATGCCCACGAGACGCAGGAAGCTGCTGCGCGGGCTCACGCGACGCTCGCTGTGCGTGGATCACCGTCCACGGCGCGGATGAAGATCTCGCCCAGGTCGGGTGAATCGACCGAGAAGCGCTCCACGCTGGCCGACGTCGCCGCCAGCTCCCGGAACAGGTCGCTCGCGGTCGCCCCATCACGCAACAGGAACCGCACCGAGCCATCGTGCTCGGACACATCGCTGACGCTCCGGAGCAGACCGGGGTCGGTCGGGACATCCCTGCCGACGACCTCCACCGCACCATCGCTGAATGCCTGGCGGACCTCGGGCACCGTGCCGAAGAGCACTCGCTGGCCAGCGTTGATGAGCAGGATCCGGTCGCACAGGGTCTGGGCGTCGCCCATGTCGTGGGTGCTCATGACCACTGCGGCGCCCCGATCGCGCTGCGCGATGAGGACGCCCTTGAGCAGCTCGGCATTGACGGGGTCCAGGCCCTGGAACGGCTCGTCCACGATGAGCAGGTCCGGCTCATTCATGATGGTCGCGATGAGCTGCGCCTTCTGGTGCATGCCGCGTGACAGCTCCGCTCCCTTCTTGGTCATCGCGTCACCCAGTCCGACCTCCTCCAGCAGCTGGCGTGCCCGGTTCCTGCTGGCCGAGGTGGACATGCCCCGCAGCGCCCCGAAGTAGGTGAGCGTGTCCAGGATGGGCACATCGCGGTACAGCCCGCGGTCCTCTGGCAGGTAGCCCACACGTTGCTGGTGCTCCACGCCCGGCAGTCCGCCGAAGACGCTGTTGCTGCCCCGGTCGGGCCGGATGATGTCCAGGATCTTGCGCATGGTGGTCGTCTTGCCCGCACCATTGGGGCCCAGGAAGCCCAGCAGCTCACCCCGCTGGACCTCGAACGACAGATCGCGGACCACGTCCGTGGTGCCGAAACGCTTCCAGATGCCGCTGACCACGACCGTGGAGACCGCCGGTGTGACGGTCTGGGCGGCCACGCCGGCAGTGCTGGACATCCCTGACAGGCTACACGAGTCGCTCGGTGGGCCGGCCCGGCGGGCGGTCCCGACGACGCCCGCCCATCGGTGGGACGATGGTGCAGATGCGAATCGTCTCCCTGCTGCCCTCTGCCACCGAGATCGTGTTCGCCCTCGGCCTGGGTGACGAGCTGGTGGGTCGGACGCCAAACTGTGACTACCCGGCCGAGGTGTCGGACGTGCCGGTCATGAGCTGGATCGACGCCGGTCCCGCGCCATCCGTCCGTCCGCCCATCGACCTGCGGGCCAGCGATCCTGGTGACGAGGCCGTGGGCGCCTCGCCCCACCACCTCGACCTGGATGCGCTGGCGGCCGCGGCACCTGACCTCATCCTGACCCAGCGGCTGTGCTCGGTGTGTGCGGTCACGGCCGACGATGTCCGGCGCGCGACCCGCCGGCTGGGTATCGATCCCAACATCGTCAGCCTGGAGCCGGAGAGTGTCGAGGGCATCCTCAACTCCATCTCCACCGTGGGCGCGTTCTCGGAAGCCGAGGACGAAGCGGTCGGCCTCATCGAGATCCTGCGCCAGCGGCTGGCGGCCATCGAGGATCGCGTCCTGGAGCGCCGCCTGGTGGGCGTGGCGCCACGCCGCGTGGTCGTCCTCGAATGGTTCGAGCCACCCTTCTCGTCCGGCCACTGGATCCCGGAGATGGTGCGCCGTGCCGGCGGCTGGGATCTGCTCGGCAGCGAAGGGGAGCGATCGGTCGAGGTCAGCTGGGAACGGCTCCGGGACGTCGACCCGGAGCAGATCATCCTCGCCCCGTGTGGCTTCGATGCCCGCGCGACGGCCGACATCTACGACCGGGCCTACATCCCGGCCTGGTTCGACGAGTTGCGGGCGGTCCGCGAGGGCGAGCTGTTCGCGGTCGATGGCTCGGGCCTCCTGAGCCGGCCCGGTCCGCGGGTCATCGATGGCATCGGGCTGCTCGCGGAGCTGTTCGACCCAGAGGGCCTGGATGGCGCGGCGCCGCCCGATTCGTGGATCCCCCTGGGCCCAGAGTCCGAGCGGCCCGGACGGCGGCGCTGAGGCAGGTCCCGGTGCCATTCCGAGCAACTTTCGACTGTCTATGGTGTGGTCGCGCATCCAGTGCCGCCTCCGAGGCGGACCTCACGGGCTGGGCGCTCTTGTGTGGGGACTGCCTGGATCGGGCACAGGACAACCAGTTCCTGCGCTATCGGCTGCGAACGGCGCTCCGGGAGCGGTCAGGCGGCGGCGCGAGCGCTGCTTCGGCGGCCGCGCTCCCGGCCGTGCCGATGGCCGTGACAGCCGTCCCGGGACCCGACCTGGAGCGCGAGTTGCGGGAGTACTACGCGGCGCGGACCGCGGAGTACGACGACTGGTATCGGCGGCGCAACCGGTATTCACGGGGACCGGCCCGTGACCTCGTCTGGCACGTCGAGCTGGACCAGGCTACCGCGTGGCTCGACCGGGTGCCCTTCCGGGGAGAACTCGTGGAGCTCGCGGCCGGCACCGGGTGGTGGTCGCCGTTGCTGGCCCAGAAGGGTGAGCTGTCGCTGTACGACGTGAACCCGGCACCCCTGGAGCTGGCTCGTGAGCGACTCGTGGCGCACCAGCTGCGGGCACACCTCCACGTTCGGGATGCATGGGAGGAGCCCGACCGCCAGGTCGACGGTGTCTTCTGTGGTTTCTGGCTGAGCCACGTGCCCGAGCGGCGGCTGGACGAGTTCCTGGCCCTGGTCGGCCGCTGGCTGCGTCCAGGCGGCGTCTTCGCGTTCATCGACTCGCGGCCCGATCCGGAGTCCGGCGCGGTCGACCACGATCCGGTCGATGACTCGGACGTGGCGCTCCGGCGACTGGCGGATGGCCGTGAGTTCCGGGTCATCAAGGTCCACCGCTCCACGGATGCATTGGAGGCGGCACTGGCCCGTGCGGGTCTGGTCGATGTACGAGTGGAGGCGACCAGCCGGTTCTTCCTGATGGGGTCTGCGATCCGTCGGTGACATCAGGGCCCCGGCGGCGTCTGGGTGGCATGCGCGCACGACTCGGTACGGCGGCGGCCGCCTTCGCCCTTGCCCTGACATCCGCCATGGGCATCTCGACCCTCATGGCCTCGCCTGCATCAGCCGAGTGCACGGGCGGCCGGTGGCCGTCGTTCACCCGCTACGCACCCACGGCCCGCGATGTGGTCGTGGGCACCGTGACCTGGAGTGCGCTTCCGGGCGCCCATGCCTCCTGGTTCACCCTGACCGTGGACGAGACGCTCCGGGGCGGCATGGCGCCTGGCGATTCGATCGGTTTCGATCGCCTCCACTCCGGGGCTCCCGAGCCGTTCTGCCCGGATGGCTCGGTGATGCTGGTCCGGCCCGGCGACCGCCTGGCGGTGGCACTCGATGCCCGATACCCAGCCCAGCTCCGTCGGATCACCACGGCCGCATCCGTGCTGCCGAGCGACCCGGACGACCTTTCGGTGGGCATCCAGCGCCTGTCCGAGGCGCGTGTCCGGCGGATCGTTGGGATACCAGCGCCAGTAGTGCAGACGCCCATCCCGAGATCCACAGCCAGCCCAGCGCCGTCGGCCACGCCGCCGGTCGCATATCCCGCCGGCATCGATTGCCGAGGCCTGTACGGGGAAACGGCGGTGGCGGACATGTCCCCGGCAGCGTTCGCACGTCTGTGCGATCCGGCCCGGGCACCCGTGTCGCTCCAGCCCGTGCTCGACTACGCACAGGCACAGCCAGGCTACGCCGGAGCGCTGTTCACGAATGGCGCGCACCCGTCCGCAGCCATCTGGTTCACGGATGACCTGGAGCGTCACACGGCCGAGATCGCAGCGCTGACCCCGGCGGATGCCACCGTCGCGATCCAGTCCACGACGTGGGCGTGGACCCGTCTGCACGCGGTCCAGGAGCGGATCACCCGGGATCTCCGCGGCCTGCTGGCCTCGGATCTCCCGATCACCACGGTGCGCATCGATGCCCGCCGGAACCTCGTCGTCGTCGGCCTGGAACGGACGACGGACGGGGTTGGCGACATGCTGCGGGAGCGCTTCGGGCAGCCCGTCGTCACCTCGGTCATGCCTCGTCGGACGCTGCGTGCGGAGCGCCTGAGTCGGCTGCCCAACAGCGACGACCTGTCGGTCACCGTGACCGGTCCTTCGTCGCTCATCCGCGGCGTCCGGGCGGCGTCATTGCAGGATGTCAAGCGGGGACCGGATCCCGATGGGGGCAACGTCTGGACAAGCAGGTTGGGCGCTCGTCGGTTGCTCGTCGAGTGGGTCGGCGGCGCCTGCGATGTCCATGCGACGGTCACGCTCGAGCGGCGCTCCAGGGTGTCTGTCCGGGTCACCGATGCGCCAGGCTGTGATGACGTTGGCGTCGGTCGCGGGGTGGTGATCACCACCAGTCGGGTGCTGCCAGCGATGGTCACCGCCACGATCGCCTTCGATCGGCCCTGACGATTCCCTGTGGCATGGTGCGCCGGTGGCTGGGTACGCGCGTAGCGGGTAAGTGGGCCGACCGGGACAGCCGGAAGAGGCAAGATCGTCTCATCGCTGGCCGTTCGACCCGCCGAGAGACTGCGTTGGCCGTTCGATCGACCCCTGATCGGGCGTTGTCGGCTTGTCCACCCGCTTGGCGCATCAGGGACGGCAGCGACGGCGATCACTGCCCCGCCCAGAGCCGGCTGCGGTCGTAGACTCGCGCCATGACCGATCTCGCTGGCGCGCTTGGGCCTGTCGGGGCCTGGGGCCACCTGGATACATTGCCGGCAGCTGACCTCCGGCCGTACGTTCGTCGTGTCGCTGACCTTGGCTACGGCGCACTCTGGGTGCCCGAGACCGTCGGTCGCGAGCCGTTCGCCCTGCTGGGTGCCGTATCCGAGCACGCAGGCGACATGTGGCTGGGCACCAGCATCGCGTCCATCTGGGCGCGCGATGCCATGGCGTCCCGGATGGCGGCGCTGACGCTCCACGAGCTGACGGGCGGTCGTTTCGTGCTGGGTCTTGGCGTGTCGCACCCGCATCTCGCCCAGAAGCTCCGCGGGCACACCTATGACAAGCCGCTCACCCGGATGCGGGAGTACCTCGCCGACTATCGCCGGCTGCCGTTTCGGGGGCCGACCATGCTGGACACGGAGGGCGTCGCCACCGAGCCACCCATCCTGCTGGCCGCGCTGCGGGAGCGGATGCTGGACCTCGCCGCGACGGAAACGGCCGGCGGGTTCCCGTACCTGGTGACTGCGGAACGGGCCGCGTGGATCAGGCAGACCCTGAACGCGGCGGCCGGGGATGACAAGCGACCACTGCTCGCGGTGACCCTGCCGGTCGTCCTTGGCCAGGAGCCCGAGGTGGCGCGAGCGGCGGCGCGGGGCTATCTCGCGCCCTACCTGCGGACGCCCAACTACCAGGCAAGCTGGGCGTTGCAGGGGTTCGGGCCGGACGACTGGACCCAGCCCGGGTCGGATGTCCTGGTCGATGCCATGGTCGCCTGGGGGTCGGCAGAGGAGCTCCTGGTGCGTATCGCGGCGATGCATTCGGCTGGGGCGGATCACGTTGCGCTGATCCCGGTGGCCCCCGATGGGACGACCGAGCACCTGCCGACCCTGGAGGCCCTCGCCGGCCAGGCGTGACGATCCGCCCCGCCCCGCGTCAGATGCGCCGGATGGCCCAACCCCTCACGGGCCATCCCTCGTGCCTCATGGCGCTGCGATGGGCACGTATGCGAGGCCCTCGATGACCTCCGCTCCTGGGTAGCGAGCCAGCAGGTCGTCAGGCAGGAGCAGCTTGGAGCCGCGGATGCCGCTGCCGATGAGCGCCAGGCCACGCGTGGCCGCGCCCTGATCGATGAGCACACGCCGGGATGGCGGCAGCCCGATGGGCGTGATGCCGCCGTACTCCATGCCCGACTGCGCGACCGCCTGCTCCAGGGGCATGAAGGACGCCTTGCGTACGTCCAGGAGGCGTTTCAGGACGTTGTTCACGTCCGCGCGGGTATCCGCCCGGACCGCGGCGGCCGCGACACGCTCCACACCGCCACGCTTGCCCGTCACGACCACGCAGTTGACCGAGATCGTGACCGGCAGCTGGTGCGCGGCGGTCAAGGCCGCGGTGTCCGCGAGGGCTGGGTCGATGGCCGCCACCGCGACCTCCTCTGCGACGCGAGGTTCGGCCGCCACCCAGGCGACCAGAGCCGCGTGGGTAACTGGCGCGAGCAGAGCGGGATGCTCCAGCGCGGCCAGCCAGTTCAGGTCGCCCACGGTCGGCAGCGGCATCGTTGGCTCCCTACCTCCATCAACCATGTGATATGGCTTAGATGATATCATCCGATGCATGGAACGCCCCGTGCCTTTTCAGGTCCAGCTCGAGCGTCGTCAGCATGAGCAGTTGAAGGCCCTCGCGGAGCACCGCGAGCAGTCGATGGGCTCGTTGATCCGCGAGAGCGTGGCGCAGTACCTGACGTCGCAGCCCATCGAGGATGACCCGCTGTACGGGATCATGGGCATGTTCATGGATGACGGACCGCAGCCACACGGTGAGGTCGCGATCAACCACGATGCGTATCTCGCTGATGAGTACGCCAAGGGGCTGGATGCCACCGAACCGGGGCTGGCATGAGGGGCGTGTTCCTGGATACGAGTGCGGTGTTCGCGATGGCCAGTCGCGGTGAGTCCTGGCACGAACAGAGTCGCGACACCTTCGATCGAATGATGCGGCTCGGCCGTCCGCTGGTGACCACCGAGCTGGTCCTTGCGGAGCTGCATGCGCTCGCGCTCGGTCGTGTCGGACCGAAACGTGCAGCCGATCTGGTCGAGCGACTGGGGGCGTCGGCGAGGATCGACGTCGTGGCCGCGGACAGAACGCTCCGGGACCAGGCCCTGGTGCTGCTTCGGTCGCGTCCGGGACGGCGCTACTCCCTGACCGACGCGACCTCGTTCGTGGTCATGCGCGACGTGGGCATCGATACCGCCTTCACCCTGGACGCCGACTTCGCAGCCGAAGGCTTCGCCATCCTGCCAGCAGCGTGACGGGCATACGTTCGGCTCCGGACAGCAGACCGTTGCCGCCTATACTCGCGGACGTGTCACTCCAGGACGTCACCATCGCCACCGTCGGTACCGGCGTGATGGCCGAATCGATGATCACCGGCTTGCTCAAGGCCCGCGAGGTCGATGCGGCCCACGTGGTCGCCAGCCATCCGCGTGCCGAGCGCCGGGAGCACCTTGCCCGGGAGCACGGTATCCGGACCGTCGAATCGAACCGGGAGGCCATCGAGGGCGCGGACATCATCGTGCTGGGCATCAAGCCCCAGATGATCAAGCGTGTCGGTGCCGAGCTGGCGCCCCTCCTGCGACCCGAGCAGCTGGTCATCAGCATCATCGCGGGTGCCACGAGCGCGGCACTGACCAACGTGCTCCATCACCGCGCCATCGTGCGCAGCATGCCCAACACGCCGGCCCAGCTGGGCAAGGGCATGACCGTGTGGTATGCCACGCCGGAGGTCAGCGCACAGCAACGCGGGCATGCGGCGGCACTGCTCCAGAGCCTGGGTGCCCAGATCGAGGTCGAGGACGAGAAGTTCGTGGCCATGGCCACGGCGGTCAGCGGCACCGGCCCGGCGTACGTGTTCCTGGTCATGGAGGCACTCATCGACGCCGCCGTGCATCTCGGCTTCCCGCGCCATATCGCGCACGACCTGGTCATCGAGACGCTTGAGGGCAGCACCCTGTTCGCCAAGGCCAGCGGCATGCATCCGGCCCAGCTGCGGAACATGGTCACGTCGCCCGGTGGCACGTCCGCCGCGGCCATCCACGAGCTGGAGCGAGGTCGACTCCGGACGGTGCTGTCCGAGGCCGTCTGGGCAGCGTATCGACGGACCGACGAGCTGGGTCACCAGCTGGAAGCCGAGACCGCCGTAGGGGTCACGCCCGACAACGGGGACCGCCACGGGGGCTGATCTCGCCGTGGGGCCAGCGCGACGCACGGACGGCTGGCTGTGGCTGGCGCTGCTGTTCGCGGCCACGGGTTTCGTGGAGTCGATGAGCTTCGGCCACTACCTGTCGTTCCTGCCGCTGCTGGTCCGGGACATGGGTGTGCCGTCGGACCAGGTGGCCGCCACCGTCGGACTCCTGTCCACGGCCTCCTTGCTGGCTGGACTGCCGCTGGTGCCCTTCTGGGGCGCCTGGGCCGACCGGTACAGCCGCAAGGTGATCATCGTGCGCAGCGCCGTCGTGGAGGCGGTGCTGTTCGTGTTCCTCGCGTTCGTGACCGACGTCCGGCAGCTGTTCCTGCTGGTGCCGCTCGTGGGCCTGGTACTGGGCAACACGGGCGTGATGCTGGCGGAGATCACCGACCGGGCGCCACGGCCACGGCTCGGTCTCGCCATCAGCATCGTCAGCGCCGCCGGACCCCTCGGTCTGGCGGTGGGCCCAGCTTTCGGTGGTCCGGTCGTGGATCACTTCGGGACGCAGCCGCTGTTCCTCATCGACGCGGCCATCACGGGTGTCATCGTTCTGGCGCTGGTGGTCGGCTATCACGAGGCCGCTGACCGGGTGCGCAGCGTGCTGCCGGTCCTGACCCTGGTCCGTCGGTCGCTCATCGCGGTGCTGCGCACACCGCTCGCCCAGGGCGTGTTCGTGACCTACTTCTTCGTGCTCCTGGGCCAGCGCCTGGTCAGCCCGTTCCTGGCGCTGTACGTCGAGTCCATCAACGGTCCGGTGCTGCTGGCGTCCACGGTGGGCCTCGTCGCCGCAGCCTACGGCCTGGCGGCGACCATCGGCTCGCCAGTCGCGGGTGCACTGGCTGACCGGGTCGGCTTCGGCCGGGTGCTGCTGGGCTCCATCGCGCTCGCGTCGGTGGCGGCGTTGGTGGCGCCGTTGTTCCGCTCGCTCGTCGGTTTCGGCATCGACTACGCGATCCTGGGTGTCGGCTTCGCCACAGCCGGCTCGATGCTGTTCGCGACGCTGGCCACGAACCTGCCCCCGGAAATCCGGTCGTCGGTGCTCAACCTGGCGCTGGTGCCGGCGTATCTCAGCGGCATCGTCGGCTCGCTGATGGCGGTACAGGTGGTGCAGTGGTCCGGCGGCGACCTGGAGCCGCTGTGGCTGCTGGCGGGCGTCATCGTGGCGGTCGCACTCGTCCCGGCATGGCGCCTGGAGGTGCTCGTCCGACGACGGGCTACGCTGTCTGCATGACGGCCGTCGCCCGATCCATCACCATCGCCTTCGCTTGCTCCGCGGCCGTGCTGGCCGCCGGGCTGTCGGCGCTCGGCGCATCGCCCAGCCCTGGGCCCATGTTGTCGCCTTCACCGACGCTGGCCTCGCCGGCAGTTGCGTCCCACGCCCCCGTGGAGCGGCTGACCTGGCAGGTGGTGTCCACTCGGCCGCACGACACCGCCGCATGGACCGAAGGATTGCTGCTGGATGGTGCCGGCGACCTGTACGAGTCGACCGGCCTGGAGGGTCAGTCGACCATCCGCCAGGTGGACCCGATGACGGGTGCCATCATCCGCAGCGCGGCGCTGCCGGGTGGCGCGTATGGCGAAGGCCTTGCGCTGGTGGATGACCGGTTCCTCCAGCTGACCTGGAAGGATGGCCTGGCGCTCGTGTGGGATGCCGCCACCCTGAGCCACACCGGCAGTTTCAGCTACACCGGGGAGGGCTGGGGCCTCTGCTACGACGGCGCGCGTCTGGTGCAGAGCGATGGCAGCTCCACGCTCACGTTCCGTGATCCGGCGACGTTCGCGATCCTGGGCACGTTGCCGGTGACCCTCCAGGGTCAGCCTGTCGACCAGCTCAACGAGCTGGAGTGTGTCGACGGCTCGGTCTGGTCCAATGTCTGGGAGACACCCTGGATCGTGCGCATCGACGCCCAGACAGGCGCCATCACGGGTGCCCTGGACACCACGGGCATCATCGCCGCCGACCCGGGGGTGGACCCGAACTACCTCAACGGCATCGCCCATGACGCCGCCAGCGACACCTTCCTGCTCACGGGCAAGCTCTGGCCGAGCATGTTCGAGGTCCGTATCGGCGGCAGCTGACGCGCACCTCGTTGTCGGCCCGGGCCCGGCCGGCCTGTGGTCTACTGGGCGGGTTCGAAGGTGAAGCCGGTGCCGCCTGCGAGTGCGCTCACGATGGACAGCGTGCCATCGGTGACCTCGGCCGTGTCCAGGAACGGCACGAGACTGAAGAAGGACTCCTGCAGGCTCTTCGCCGTTACGTTGCAGCCCGCATCGGCGACTGGCGGCACGAAGTCCCTGAATGCGATGGTGCTGCCGGACAACGTGTACGTACCAGCGTAGTCGCTGCAGCCGCCGTTGCCGGAGAAGGTGCCGTCATCGGCGAAGGCGATATTGATGTCCAGGACGCCGCCGGGCAGTGCCTGGCCGGCAAACTCGGTCATCTGCCACGCACCGAAGATG
>JBBQNA010000096.1:0-12017 GCA_038329515.1 Candidatus Limnocylindrales bacterium
CGAGCGGGGCTGAACTCTGAGGTCTCGCTCCGGGATTCGTCCGTCGCGGTCGCCGTGATGATGGTGCCCAGCGCCAGTCGCGCGCCCGGCTTGAAGGTCCAGGTTGCCTTGCCATTGCTGCCCGTGCCCACCAGGACATAGCCCAGGAACGCCCGGCCCTCCGGGTCGCCGTCATCGCTCTGGAACAGCTCGATGCGGTATGCCCGCTCTCGCCCGGACGCGAGCGTGCCCTTGATGGTCGTGTTGTTGGTGCCCACCTCGGCGCTCGTCACCATCGGCTTGTTCTGGAGTCGGTTCGCGCCCCGGTCCGAATCGGGGACCCGGTCGTTCCTGGTGCTTCCATTCCCGCCGAGGTCGATGCCCAGGCCCACGTTGCGACTGATGGAGTTGCCCACGATCTTGACCGAGCGGGGTACCAGGTCCAGGCTCGGGCTGTTGATGGCGATGACATCGACGCCGTCGCCGTGGTTGGAGTGGATGACGTTCCCCTGGCCGGTAAAGGTGCCGCCGATGAGATGGCCGCTGGAGCCCGTCACGAACACGCCGTCGCCGCTGTTCGCCAGGGCGCTCTGGCCGTCCCGCTGGGTGCCGATGAGGGAGCCCTGGACGATCGCCGAGCGGGCCGCGATGCCCAGGCTGATACCCGCACTGCCGTTGCCGGACACGAGGTTGCGGTCGGCACGTGCGATGGACCCGATCCGCACATCCTGGGCATTCACGAGGATGCCACTCCCGGTGTTGCCCCGGTCCAGGGTGCCGGTCCGGTCGGTGCCGACGAAGTCACCCACGATGCGGCTGCCGTCCGCGCCGCCCGACAGCTGGATGCCCCGTGCGAATCTCGAGATGACCAGACCCCGGATGGTCACGGTAGCGGTCGCCTGGAGGCCCGGCACGTTGCCGGCGTCCACGCCGTCGAGGACGATGCGCAGCCGTGCGTTCGTGCCCGTGGCGGCGGTGTTCGTGGTGGCGCCCTGCTGGGTGGTGCCGTCGATCACCAACGGCTCACTGATGACGGGCAGCGCTGACTGGGGCTTGATGGTCTTCCAGGCCTTGCTGCCACTCGTGATCGCGAACCGGATCTTGTCCTGGTCCTGCGAGGCATTCGCTTCCATGATCGCGGCGCGCAGCGTGCAGACCGTGGTCGTGCTGCTGCTCGTGACGTCACAGGTGCCGTCGCCGACCTTGCGGTCCGGCTTGTCACTCGTGGATCGGACGACGAATGTGTGGCCGGCGGCCGCGACTGGTGCCACGCTGGCGGCACCGCAGATGCCTGTGACGGCGAGCGCGAGGGACAGGCTGGCCAGGGGTCGGCGATGGAACATGCGGATGGATACCTCCTGCGCTGGACCGTACACCGGCACCTGCGCCGAGGCGATCGACGTCGGGTGGTGGAATGGGCTACGAGTCCTTTACCAAGTGGTCGCATGCACGCCGACCAATGGGTCCCCGGACCATGGCCAGATGGTCATCCGGCGAGCGCGCCAGAGGTGATCTAGGATCGGTCGCGATGGCAGCCACGAATGCACAGCTCGTCGCCCACGTCCTGCGCCGGACGACGTTCGGCCCCTATCCCGGACAGGTCGAGTCGTACGTGTCGAAGGGCGCCACGAAGACCATCGATGCCATGCTCGCTCGCTCCGCGTTGTCGACGTCCAGCCCGCCCAACCTGACCAACGACGACTCCAACGACCCAGTCAAGTGGTGGCTGTCCCGGATGGCCAGCCACAGCGCCGGGGTGCACGAGAAGATGACCTGGTTCTGGCACGGCGTCGTACCCGTGAGCCACAGCAAGGTCTACTGGTGGCAGGTGGAGTGGCCCGCCCACAAGCTGCTGCGCCAGTACGCCCTGGGCAACTACCGGACCTTCCTCAAGAAGATCACCGTCACCCCCGCGATGCTGGTCTACCTCGATGGCAGCTGGTCAACGGTCCAGGGTCCGAACGAGAACTACGCACGCGAGCTCCAGGAGCTGTTCACCATCGGCCAGGACAAGGTCATCGAGGCGAACGTCCAGCACGGTGCGCTGGCGCTGGCTGGCTGGCACGCCGACTACGACACCGGGAAGGCCGAGTTCATCGACGAGCGCTGGGCGAGCCTCGGCTCGGGCCAGAAGGTGAGCTTCCTGGGCAAGCAGGTGTATCGCTCTGATGGCGTCATCGATGCAGTGTGTGACCACAGCGCGACGGCTCGCTTCATCGCCAACAAGGCGTGGCTCTACTTCGTGGGCAAGAAGCCGTCCACGGCGACGCTTGACAGCCTGGCACGCACGTATCGCAACTCGGGTCTCAACAACCGGACGCTGGTCAAGGCCATCCTGCACGACCCGAAGTTCCTGTCCAGCCGCTTCTCGCGTCCCCGCTACCCGGTCGAGTGGGTGATCGCGGCGATGGCCGCCATGGGCCTGAGCAGCAAGGACGCGATGATGGACACGCTCTGGGGCATGGGCCAGCTGCCCTTCTACCCGCCGAATGTAGCCGGCTGGCCGAGTGGTGACGGGTGGGTGAGCCCCAGCATGGCACTCGCCAAGGCGGCACTGGCGGTCGACTCACCGGCCATCAAGACGGTCGTGGACGCGTCCGACCCCGTCGCCGCGGCACTCAAGCGCTGCTCCATGTACGAGGTCAGCAGCCAGACGCGCAAGGCGCTCAAGCGCATCGCAGATGAGCCGGACCTCCGCCATCGCAAGGCCGACCGGGCCCGCATCCTGCTCGCCCTGTGCCTGTCGAGCCCGGAGTTCTGTCTCGCATGAAGCTCATCGACCGACGTGCATTCCTGGAGCTCGGCCTCGCGAGTGGTGCCGGCCTGGCCGCGACCACCCTGCTGCCGCATGCTGCCGCCGCTGCCCGACGCCCCAACATCCCGTCCGCGGCTCCCGTCGGCAAGCGCAAGCTGGTGGTCCTGGACATGGGTGGCGGCAACGACGGACTCTCGATGTTCCCGCCAAAGGGGAGTGGTGCCACTGCCGATGCCTACCGGAGCCTACGCTCGCGCACGCGTATCGAGTCCGAGGACATGATCGACTTCGGTGGCTCCAACAGCGTCGGGATGCACAGGAACCTGACGCGCATCAAGGCCTGGAAGCCGGCGGTGGTGCTAGGCGTCGGGGTCAACAAGCCAGACCTGTCGCACTTCGAGATGCAACGCCGATGGTGGAGCGGCGACCAGGACAGCACGCACCTGACCTCGACCGGCTTCCTGGGGCGGCTGTGCGACCAGATCGGCGAGCGATCTGCGCCCGCCGTGGGTATCTCCCTGGGCTACGGCCCCAGCCCGTCGCTCAACGCCGCCCGCGTGACCACGCTGTCCATGAACCCCTACAGCGACGGGGAGTTCCCACGCTTCTGGGACGTGGACATGGACAGCGCCTGGAAGGCGGCCTGGAAGATCATGGCCGAGCGGCAGAGCAACGAGACGGTGCCCTTCTGCTCCGCCCGTGACGGCGCCGCGTATGCGCGCCACTTCAGTGACCTGGCCAGGGCGCTGCCGGGGCAGGGTGATGGCTACCCCAACTCGGAGCTGGGCGTGCAGCTGCGTCTCGCGGGCCAGATGCTCCGCCAGGACAACGGCATCCGCATCATCCACATCCCGGTGTTCGCGGATTTCGACACGCATGACGACCACCGCAACCGCCACGCAGAGATCATGGACATGCTCGACCGCGCCGTCGATGCGTTCCTCAAGGAGATGGTCGCCACCGGCCATGCGGATGAGGTACTGGTGGTCACGACCTCCGAGTTCGGCCGACGCGTGCCGGACAACGAGTCCAATGGCCTCGATCACGGCGCGGGGTCGTTCGTGATGTTGCTGGGGCCCGTGAACCAGGGGTTCTACGGCGACTATCCCGACCTCACGTCGCTCGATCGCGACGACAACATCGTGGCCACGGTCCACATGAACGACTACTACGCGACCATCGCCCAGAAGTGGTTCGGGGTGCCCTCCAGCGAGGTCATCTCCGGTGGTTCTGCCATGTCGGGCATCATCGACACCTGATCGGCGCGCATCGTCGCGCACGCCCCGGGTCAGTCGGGGTCGGTGTCCTGGACGATGTGCCACACCAGCCGGATGACCCGCTGGCCGATGGACCGTTGCGTGTCCAGGATGTCGAAGTGGGTCGTGCCCTTGTCCAGCAGCACCAGGTCGCTGTCATAGCCCGCCTTGACCAGCGCCCAGTGCAGGTTCGTCGCGTGCCCGATGCCCATGAATGGGTCATGGCGCTCGAAGATGATGCCCACCTTGAGTCGGTGATTGCGGCCGATGTTGCGCCCGATGTGGGTGTACAGCGTGCCCCGCTTCCAGACCTTCGGGATCTGCTGGTAGGTGCCCCCGAAGAAGACCTGGTCGATGCGGTAGTCGTGATGGACGGCTGAGACGCCAGCGACGCTCACGAACCCGTTGGGCAGCGACGCTGCCATCCGCAGGGTCGACTTGCAGGCACCCGTGGCGCCCCTGGCGCCCGGGAAGGTGTCACCCGCGAGCGACACCATGGCGCCCACGTAGCCGCCCATGGAGTGACCCACGAGGACGACGTGGTCCCGGTCGCCGCCGTACCGGCTGGCATTCTGGCGGGCCCACCGGATGGCGCAGGCGACGTCGGAGATCGACTGCGGGAAGCCCTTGCTGACCGGTCGCACGCCCCGATAGTCGACATTGAAGACCACCGCACCCTTGGCCGCGAGCGCCTCGGCCAGCTCCTCCATATCGCTGGGGTATCGCGGCCGGCCGTGGATGGTCACGATGACCGGCCACGGCCCAGGGTTCGACGGGTAATAGATGTCCGCCCGGTTGACACAGCCGTTGGGGTGCTCGGCGCACGGCTGGCGCGATCCATGAACGCGATGTTCTCGCGCACCCACACTGTGCCGGGCTTGCGTGTGGTGGCAGCTGCTGCGGGCCGGGTGGTGGCGATCGCCGGTGAGGCGAGGGCGACGTCGGATGTCAGGGGACGTGCTGTCACACACTCGAGGATCGGCGACGCAGCGGGCGCGGGCAAGACCGACGCCAGGGGCGACGTGGACAGGCCAGGCGATGGTGACGCGGGGGCCGCCTGACTCGGCATCGCCGTCTCGGGGATCGCCACGACGCTGGCGAGGGGTGCGTCGATGGCAAGGGGTGCGCCGCTGGCGGCCAGTGCGCCGTCTGGCACGGGCGAGGTGCAGGCATCGGCCGATGCGACGCTCGGCAGCGGTGACTGCGCAGTGGCCGCGATGCCCGCCGTTGCCATCAGGACGCCGGCCATCAGCATTGCTATCAGGGGACCCTGTCCGGAACGACCGAGCCAGTTCACGACGGGCGTTCGCCGCGCTCCAGGGCACTGATCTTGTCCACCCGGTGGGCGTGCCGGCCGCCCTGGAACGTGCTGTCCAGGAACGCTCGGACGCAGGCGAGGGCGACCTCTGTGCCGATGATGCGGGCACCCATCGCCAGCACATTGGCGTCGTTGTGCTCGCGACCGAGCCGGGCCGTCACGGGATCGGTGGCCTCCACGCAGCGGATACCCACGATCTTGTTGGCCACGATCTGCTCGCCGGTGCCACTGCCGCCCAGGACGATGCCCAGGCCGCAGTCGCCGTCGGCGACCGCGCGAGCGGCGGGCGCGATGACATCCGGATAGTCGACCGGGTCGGAGCTCATGGTCCCGAAGTCGATCACCTCGTGCCCGCCCGCCCGCAGCAGCTCGACGATGGGTGCCTTGAGCGGGTATCCGGCGTGGTCGGTGGCGATCGCGATGCGCATGCGGTCATGAGGATACCCAACCGGGCCGTCGGGCACCATTCACAGCGGGGCAGGCACCGTTGGCGGTCACCGGCGCCCGGCCGCCTCGGTGCGGATCCGCTCCACTGATCGCGAGAATCGCTGGACGCTGGCTCGGGCCGTCGCTATAGTCTCGCGATCCTCGGGACGCTGGATATCGTGACATGTCTATGCGTCGGACCAGGGAGCCGGCGAAGACCCGACCGGTTCCAGGGCCCGCGTACGACCTGCCACGCGACAGCGATCCGAGTGCCATTCGTTTCCGGGCGGAGGTTCGTTCGTTGTCATATACGGATCGTGGTATCAACTGCGTCGATTGCGGGCAGGAGTTCGTATTCACCGCAGGTGAGCAGGAGTTCTATACACAGCGTGGCTTCAGCGAGGCGCCCAAGCGGTGCACCTCGTGTCGTGCGTCACGCAAGGCCCAGCGCACCGGGGCCGGGGGGACCGCGGGCGCAGGCGGAGGCTCGTACGACGGGTACGGGCAGTCGTCGGGGGGATACGGTGGTGGCGGCGGATATGCCGACCGTCGACCCCGAGAGATGTATGCGGCGACGTGTGCCGACTGCGGCAAGACCGCACAGGTGCCGTTCCAGCCGACCGGGGCTCGCCCGGTCTATTGCAGCGACTGCTTTCAGACGCGTCGCTGACGGCGTACCACCGCGGGGCACGGGTCTCCCCGC
Organism: Candidatus Limnocylindrales bacterium; assembly: GCA_038329515.1. GTDB lineage: Bacteria > Chloroflexota > Limnocylindria > Limnocylindrales > CSP1-4 > JAFMJV01. The sequence goes on from JBBQNA010000096.1 coordinate 6,438, forward strand.
GGTCGGCACCTCGCTCCCCGGCGCCCGTCCTGACGGTGGATAGCGCGCCGATCCATCCACAAAGCCCGCGGTAAGTCACGCTCGATACCGTCATCCGTGCACTGCGCCCGCTCGGCGCGCAGTGGTCGATACAGAGGCACACGGATGGAGAGCCATGGACACCGTATCGCTGCTCGTCTACCGCCGCGTCCGCGCCGCCAAGGCCTGGATACCCTTCGTCGGCCTGGCGTCGGTCGGCCTGGTCCTGCTCGTCGTCGTCTGCCCGGACGCCGCCATCGACCTCCCGCAACCACCGACTGATCCGGTGTTGGCACCCTTCCGCTGGTTCCTCGGCGCGAGGAACATGGGCTGAACCGTCGGGTGTTCAGCGCGGCCCGGTCGCCTCGGCTCCGGCCAGGCGCTGGGCGAAGTAGACCGGGATCACGGATAGCAGGATCAGGATCAGGGCCACCGCATTGACGATGGGTAGCCCCGACGTGCGGGTGTAGTTCTGGAGGATCCAGATCGGGATCGTCCGTTCGCCGCCACCGGTCGTGAACGTGGTCACGATGACCTCATCGAATGAGAGCGCGAATGCCAGCAGGCCGCCTGCAAGCAGTGCCGTGCGGATGGCCGGGAACGTGACATAACGGAATGTCTGGAGCTGGTCGGCGCCCAGGTCCATGGACGCTTCCTCGAGCGATCCGGACATCCGTCGCGCCCGGGCGAGCACGTTGTTGTAGACCAGCACGACGCAGAACGTGGCGTGGCCGATGATGATGGTCACCATCCCAAAGTCGAAGCCGACGGTCCGGAACGCAGCGTTGAGGGCCATGCCCGTGACGATGCCCGGCAGGGCGATGGGCAGGATCAGCAACAGGCTGATGGAGTCGCGACCAAAGAACCGGAAGCGATGGACAGCGAACGCGGCAAGGCTGCCCAGCACGAGTGCGACGGCGGTAGCGCCCAGTCCCGCCCGTATGGACGCCCACAAGGCATCCCGGACGCCGGTCTGCTCGAACGCCTGCTGGAACCAGCGAAGGCTGAAGCCGGGCAGCGGCCACGACTGGTTGGTGCTCTCGTTGAAGGCATAGATGCCGATGACGATGAGTGGCAGGTAGATGAAGCACAGCACGAGCACCGTCACGACGCGCAGTGCGATGCGGGTGCCCCTCGGCTCGACCATTCGTCAGAGCGCCTCGAATGCGCCCAGGCGGCGCGCCACGATGAGGTAGATGATCATGACGAGTATGGGGATGATGGCCAGTGCGGCGGCAAGCGGCAGGTTGTTGGAGGTGCCTACCTCCCGCTGGATGACGTTGCCCAGGAACTGGGTGCTCGACACGAGCGCCGGTGCGATGTAGTCGCCCATCGTCAATGAGAACGTGAAGATCGAGCCCGCGACCACGGCCGGGAACGCCAGCGGCAGGACCACCCGTCGGAAGGTCATGCCCGATCGGGCGCCCAGATCGCTGGACGCCTCCAGCATGGAGTTGGGGATGCGCTCCAGGCCGGCATAGATGGGCGTGATCATGTACGGCAACCAGAGGTAGGTGAACACCAGCCACGTCGCGACGTCACCGTAGCCCGGTCCCTTGATTCCGAGCGGCTCCAGCACCCAGTTGAGGACACCCTGCTGCTGCAGGATGGCGCGCCACGCGAAGACCTTCACCAGGTAGCTCGCCCACAACGGCAACAGCACGCCCAGCAGCAGCAGGCGGCGGGTGCGCACGGATGCGATGCGCGCCATGTAGTACGCAACGGGGAACCCGATGACTGCGCACGTGACGGTCACCAGTGCCGCGAGCCCGATGGTACGGATGGTGATCACGTGGTAGACGCCATTGGTGGCGATACGCACGAAATTATCGAGCGTCCACTCATGACGCACGGTGCTGGTCACCGGATCGAGGGACCAGAACGCATTGACCAGCAGCAGTGCCAGCGATCCGAGGTACAGCACGACCAGGATCAGCAGCGGCAGCCCAAGGACCAGGCTGAGCTGGAGCCGTCGCCGGCCATGGAGCGACCGCTGGATGCGTCGCGAGACGGTGTTCCGGGGCATGTCGCCGACGGTGCTCATGGGCGCAGATATGGGTGCCCCGGGGACCAGATGGTCCCCGGGGTGTGGTGGCTCGTGATGGAGCGAGAGCTCAGCCCTTGATCTCCGTCCAGGCCTGGGTCCACGCCGAGTAGTCGGTGCACGCCACGTCCGTCCGGCCATCCAGGCACTGTGCCTGGGGGGTCGCCCAGAAGTAGACCTTGGAGAAGTAGTCCTCGTCCTCTGCGTGGAACAGCGCGCAGTGCTCGGGGTTCGCGGTCAGCGCACACGACAGCTTGTTGGCGGGTGCCTCACCGAAGTACTCCGTGGCCTGGGCATTCACACCGGGGGAGATGATGTGGTTCATGAACAGGTAGCCACAGTTGGGGTGCTTCGACTCGGCCGACAGCATCCAGGTGTCCGACCAGCCGGTGGCGCCCTCCTTGGGCAGGATGGCCTCGATGGGGGTCGGTGCAGCCGGGTCCTTGAGCACGTTGGCGATGACCTGCCAAGTGGTGCCCAGGACGCTGTCGCCCGACTGGAATGCGGCGATCTCGTCGGTGTACAGGCCCCAGTAGCGGCCGATGATGCCGCGCTGCGCCTTGAGCAGGTCGACCGCCGCCGTGAACTGCGTCTCGTCGAGCGCGTACGGGTTGGTGATGCCCAACTCCGGGTTGGTGGCCATGAGGTATACCGCCGCGTCGGCGATGTAGATGGGGCTGTCGTACGCGGTGATCTTGCCCGCGTACGGCGAGGCGGTGTCGAATACGACGGACCAGCTGTCGGGCGCCGGCGTGACCACGTCGGTGTTGTACATCAGCAGGTTGGCACCGCGGCCGTGTGGCACGCCATACGGCACGCCGTCGACGGTGTTGTGCGGCTTGCCCTTGAGGCCTTCGAACACGTCTGCATAGTTGGGGATGAGGTTGAGGTTGATGGGCTGCACCGAGCCTGCGGTGATGAGCCGATTGGACGCGTCGCCGGACGCCGAGACCAGGTCGTAGTTGCCGGTCTGCATGAGCGTGAACATCTCGTCGGAGGTGTTGCCAAGGGTCACGTTGACCTGGCAGCCTGTCGCCTCCTCGAAGCTGCTCACCCAGTCGAGGTCCGGGCTGGTCGAACCATCCTCGACGTAGCCCGCCCAGGCCACGACCTCCAGCGCTCCCTCACCCGGACCGACCTCGGTCAGGGAACCCTCGGGCACCGGCATCGCGGCCGGCGACTGCGCGACCGTCATCGACGGCACGAGCCCGAGCGCGATGGCCAGGCCTGCCGTCAAGGCACCCTGGCGACGTTTGGTAGCTGCCATCAGATCTCCTCCTGCTCTCCTGGTGGACCGTCGCTCAGCTCGGACCGACCGATGTCTCGGCCGTGCCGGTGGGCTCCGGATCCATGGCGACGGGGAGCGTGTGCTGCCGATCCCAGATCAGGCGCACCTGCTGCCCCTTGAGCGCGAGCACCTCCATGGAGGAGGTAGTCACGTTCTGCTTGATGACCTCCAGCTCGCCACCCGCGTCGAGCGTCACGAGGTAGCGGGTGTCCGATCCGAGATAGATCACGTCGCGGACACGTCCGTCGACGGCCACCGAGTCGCCCGGAACGGGCGCGCCCGGCGACTCGAGGTGGATCTTCTCGGGCCGCACCGTGACGGTGCCGGCCGCTCCCGAGACCTGCCGTGCGACATCGCCCGAAAGCACGTTGGAGGTGCCGACAAATCCGGCCACGAAGGCCGTGCGAGGCCGCTCGTAGACATCCGCGGGTGAGCCAACCTGCTCGATCCGGCCCTGCGCGAAGATGGCGATGCGGTCGCTCATGGCGAGCGCCTCGTCCTGGTCGTGCGTGACGTAGATGAAGGTGATACCCAGCTGTGTCTGGATGGCCTTCAACTCCAGTTGCATCTCCTGGCGCAGCTTGAGGTCCAGGGCACCCAGCGGCTCATCCAGCAACAGCACCCGGGGACGATTGACGAGTGCGCGAGCAAGCGCGACCCGTTGACGCTGGCCGCCCGACAACTGGCCCGGCTTGCGGGCGCCATACCCGTCGAGCCGGACCATGCGCAGCGCGTCATCCACGCGCCGCCTCCGGTCGTCTCTGGGCACCTTCCGGATCATCAGGCCATAGCCCACGTTGTCCGCCACGGTCATGTGCGGAAACAAGGCGTAGTCCTGGAACACGGTGTTCACGTCGCGGTCGTACGGCGGCAGGCGGGACACGTCCTGGCCACCGAGCAGGATGCGACCCGCCGTCGGCAGTTCGAAGCCCGCGATCATGCGCAGCGTCGTGGTCTTGCCCGACCCGGAGGGCCCGAGCATCGAGAAGAACTCGCCGGTCACGATGTCGAGATCCACCCCGGCCACGGCGACCACGTCGCCATAGAGCTTCCGGACGCCCTCCAGCCGCACTGCTGGGGCGGCCATCGCCGCGCTCGCGGTGGCGTCGACTCGTTGCGTGGCGACCGTCACGGGCTCCTCGTCATGCGGGACACTTCGGGACGGCGCACTTGCCGGACCCGGGGCACTGGGTGGCGGAAGGGTGCCGTGTCCGTGAGTGGCATGTCAAGCGTCGCTCGTGACATGAGCGCTACGACGGCCCTACAGTCGGCGTATGCCCGCCTCAGGCCCGACCCCGTCGCCGACCCCCCGCAAGGCCCCATCCCTGGCACCACTCGTGGTCCTGGCGCTGTTCTTCGTGGTCGCCATCACGCTCGTGCTCATCGGCGCCCAGCGATCCGCGGAGCCCGCGCCCTCCGTCCTGGTGGCGCGTGCCGGCACGCCCGAGCAGCCGCGTCCCGTGACCATCCTGATGCGTGATTACCTCTTCGACCCCACGCCCCTCGTGCTGGTGGCCGGCGAGACGATCCGGTTGAGCGTCTTCAGCGCGGGCATGACGGCGCACGAGCTGGTCCTGGGTGATGCCGCGGTCCAGGACGCCTGGTCGGCCGCCGACGCTGCGGCGACGCCACCGGCGCCATTCGCGACGGCACCGCCGGCCAGCGTGCCGCCAGACACCGGGGGCCTCCGGCTGCTGCTCGTGTCGGGTGCCAGCGCGACCGTCGATCACACGGTCCCCGAGTCGGGCGAGCTGCTGCTCCTGTGCCACCTGCCAGGGCATATCGCTCAGGGCATGATCGGGCAGGTGGAGCTGCGCGCACAGGCGGACCCGTGACACCGACCGCGAGCGGTAAGATGGGTCACCAGACGAGCCGCGCTCGACCCCTGACCATGTAGCAACCCGAGCGCCCGGCGACTCCGTCGGGCTGCGATCCCGGAGGTGGATGGAATGACCTACGTCATCGCAGAGCCGTGTATCGATGTCCTCGACCAGTCGTGTGTGTCGGTCTGCCCCGTGGACTGCATCCATTTCGACCAGGGCACCGACCGGATGCTCTCCATCGACCCCGATGAGTGCATCGACTGCGGCGCCTGTGAGCCCGAGTGTCCTGTGAATGCCATCTACCCTGAGGACTCAGTGCCCGCCGAATGGGCCAAGTTCACGGTCACGAACGCGATCTGGTTCAAGGACAAGGACGCGGCGCGCGCCGTCGTCGACGAGTGGAAGCC
>JBBQNA010000097.1:0-11922 GCA_038329515.1 Candidatus Limnocylindrales bacterium
GCAGGTCGCTCGCCGGCCGCACGGACATGGAGACCCCAGCTCGTGGCGCGGAGCATCCAGCCGACGACACCGACCACGGTGAGGCCCAGGTAGACCGCCAATGGCTGGCTGAAGACGCTGCCGCCCAGCACCGGGATATCACGCAGCAACGGGATCTCGAACACGGCGATCTTGTCCAGACGGGGGTACGACTGGCCGAAGATCACGGTGTGCAGGACGGATGTCACACCCTCGGCGGTCAGCACGATGGCGATGCCCACGATGATCTGGTCCATCCCAAGGCGCACGCAGAACAGGACCATCACGAGGGACACCAGCATGCCTGCCAGGGCACCAGCCGCGACGCCGAGCCACAGGTCACCGGTCGCCTGGGTGGCCGCGAAACCGGCGAACGCGCCGGAGATCATCATCCCCTCCAGGCCGACGTTCAGGACACCCGCTTGCTCCGCGATGATCTCGCCGAGGCTGGCGAAGATGAGCGGCACCGCCGCCAGCAGACCGCCTGCGAGCAAGGCGGTCAGGAAGGTGGGGGTCAGCAGGTCAGGCATGGACGCTCGCCATCCGAGACCGGCGAGGCAGCAGTGACTCGCCCCGCTGGCGCTTGTCGCCCAGGTACTGGGTCAGGACCATGAACAGGAGCACCAGGCCGATGAGCACCAGCAGGAAGTCGCCCGGCAGGTCGGCGCGGCGAGTGGCGTAGGCGCCTCCGATGGACATGACGCCGAAGAACACCGCGAAGGGGATCATGGCCAGGGCATTGAGTCGCGCCAGGAACACCAGCGGCACCACCTTGAGGCCGTATGCCGGGTTCCAGTCGGCGCGCATGTAGCTGAAGACACCCACGATGTCCACCGCAGCAGCCAGTCCGATGAGTGCGCCGCTGAGCATGAAGGTGACCAGGATGAGCCGGGGCACATCGATACCCGCGTGGACCGCGGCACGCGGGTTGGCACCCAGAACATCCATCCGGGTACCGAACGCAGTGCGCGCGAAGAGCCAGTAGACGGCCGCCGAGACGAACAGCGCCAGGAACACGCCGATGTGGATGCGCACGTCCGGCAGGTTGAGCAGCATCCCACCCGGATCGATGACGCTGGTCTGGGGCACGGTGGACGGACCGTCGAAGGGGCCCTTGACGAGCAGCGCGGCGAGGCCGACGCCGATAAAGGACATCATCAGCGTCGTGATGATCTCGTTGACGCCGTATCGGCCCCGGAGCCATGCGGGCACGATGGTCCAGGCGGCCCCAACGGTCATGCCCAGGAACGCGAGCAGGATCCAGCCGATGGCGACGGGAACGGACGCCAGCAGGCCAGGAGCGACACCCGCGACGAATGCGGCTGCGAGCAGGTACTGACCATCCGAACCCAGGTTCCAGAGACCCGCCCGGAAGGCGACGATGAGTCCCGCGCCGACCAGCAGCACCGGAGCGGTCCGGGTGATGGTGTCCTGGAGTCCGGACGCCCGGAATAGCCCGGCCTTGAGCACGTCGTCATAGAACGCGATGGGGTCTCGGCCGACGATGGCGAGCAGGATGCCGCCGGTGAGCAGCGCGAGCACGATGGGCCCAACGCTGCGTACCAGTGCGTCCACCCAGCCACGCCAACGGGAGGGGATGCTGGCGGCTGTCTCGATACCCGAGTCGAGGCCCGAGGTTGCGTCGCTCATGCGGGCATCGGGACCGGGGCCGCCGCACCCACGATCAGCTCACCGATGCGCGTCGCGGCGCCCGGGCCGTTCTTCACGATACCCACCAGGCGACCGGCATCGAGGACCGCCACGCGGTCGCAGACGTCGATGAGCTCGTCGAGATCGCTGGAGATCACCACGACCGCGACGCCCTGTCGGGTCATCTCACTGATCCGCTCCCGCACAGCGTGCGTCGTTCGGACATCGAGGCCGTGGGTCGGCTTGTTGAACACGACCACCCTCGGCTCGAACGCGACCTCCCGGGCGATGATCGCCTTCTGGATGTTGCCACCGCTGAGCTTGCCGATGCGTGTCTGGGGCGACGGGGTCCGGATGTCGAACTCTTCGATGAGCTCGCGCGCCGTGGTGTCGATGGCGCTGCGGTCGACACTGCCCCGGTTCCAATATGGCACCTGCCCGATGCGCTTGAGCACCAGGTTGACGCTCACGGGCCAGGACGCAACGACCCCCTCGCCCAGGCGGTCGTCGGTGACGTAGCGGAGCCCCATCCGCTGCCGGGCGGAGACGCTGGTCCGGTCGATGGATGTGCCGGCAAGGCGGATCTCCCCGGCACTCTGACGCCGCTGTCCGGCGATCACCTCCGCGAACGCCCGCTGGCCGTTGCCATCGATGCCAGCGACGCCAACGACCTCACCACCGCGGACCGTGAGCGACACGTGCTGGATGCCATGCTGGCCATCCGCACCGACCGCCGACACGTCGACCAGCTCCAGCAGCGGCTCGGCGGTCGCGACCGCAACAGCGCGTCCCGCGACCGCTGGTTCCCGCAGCTCGGCGACCTGCGCGTCGGGGGCATGCGCCTCGCCGAACATCATGGTGATGATCCGCTCCTGCAGCTCCTGCGGAGTGGCTGCGGCAAGCTCATCCGGGCCCATCGTGCCGACCACCCGACCCAGCTTGAGCACGGCGACCCGATCACCGATGGCGATGGCCTCGTGCAGCTTGTGGGTGATGAAGATGATGGCCAGGCTCCGGGCCGTGAGAGCCCTGAGGACGCCTTGCAGCTCCATCGCGCCCTGGGGTGTCAGCATCGAGGTCGGCTCATCGAGGATGAGCAGACGGGAGCCGCTCCAGAGCGCCTTGATGATCTCGATGTGCTGCTGCTGGCCAAGGGCCAGGCTGCCAGCACGTGCACCCGGGTCGACCACTACCCCGAGCGCCGACGCCAGCTCTGCCAGTCGGGTCCGGGCGGAGCTCTGGTCGAGGACGATGCCCGGGTTAGCACCCATCATCAGGTTCTCGAGGACGGTGAGTGTGGGGATGAGGCTGAGGTGCTGGTACACCATGCCCACACCCAGCTCGCGTCCATGCCGAGGCGAATCGATCCGGACCTCGTTGCCGCCGACCTTGATGCGCCCGCTATCCGGCTGGTAGAGCCCCGAGATGATGCTCATAAGGGTCGATTTGCCGGCCCCGTTCTCCCCGAGCAGACACAAGACCTCCCCGGGCATCGCAACCAGACTGATGTGGTCGTTGGCGATGACGCCCGGAAAGGCCTTGGTGATCTCGATGAGCTCGACCGTGGGGGTCAGCTGGTCGGGCGTGGTGCGTCGTGCGGCCACATCCGACCGGTCGGCCCCCAGGGTCATGCGGCGCCTAGTTGGCTGTGTAGAGCGCTTGGACCTCGGCCATGGTCGTGGTTACTGGGACGATCGCCGGGTCGGCCGCGATGGCCGCCTTGGCAGCTTCGACGGCTGCCAGGGCTTCCGGCGTGATGTTGTCCGTCTGCAGCAGCGAGACGCCGCCGTTGGAGAGGTCCTGGACGTACCCTGCGCTGCCAAAGGTACCCGCGTCGATGTCTGCGATGGCCTGCGTGAAGGTGCCACCGAAGTTCCACAGGACGGACGACAGCAGGACATCCTTGGGATCGTTCACGAGGCCGGACTTGTCACCGATGACGTCGATGAACCAGACCTTGTCCGCGCCGGCGGGCGGCGTGGCCGTCTCGACAGCCTGCAGCATCCCGAACGACGCGCCGTCGCCCTGGCCGAACACGATGTCCGCGCCACCGGCGATGACCTGCTCGGTCGTGAGCTTGCCCAGGTCTGCGTCGCCATAGGCATCCTGCCCGGTCTGCGCCAGCAGGAACTTGATGTCCGGGTTGACTGACTGGGCGCCGGCCACGAAGCCGCCATTGGCCTTGTGCCAGCTCGGGGTGTCGGCCGAGATGACCATGCCCAGTGTTCCGGTCTTGGTCATGGTCGCAGCCAGCACGCCCGCGAGGTACGCGCCGGGGCCGGCGTTCGTGAGCACATCAGCGACCAGTCCGGACGCTGTCAGGTCGGGGGCGTCGTAGACGATGACCGGGATGCCGGACTCGGCTGCGAACTGGGCCGCGGTCGTTGCGTACCCGCTACCCTGCGCCACGATGAAGTTGGCGCCGTCGTCCTGGAGCTGGCGGAGCACGGGCGCGACATCGCCGTAGCCTGCCTCATCCGCGACATCGACCTCCGCACCCACCGCTGCGGCGGCCTCCATGGCGCCAGCGGCGCCCTGCTGATTCCAGCCGAGGTCGGTGGCCTTCTCGGGCGAGACGATGCCCACCCTGGTGACCTTGCTGGTCATGGGCGCCATGCTCGCGTCGGGGCTCTGCGCGAACGCCGTGAGTGAGCCTCCCACCAGCAACAGGGCTGCGGCACCCACCGCCCACGCCGTCGCCCTAGGTCGAACCGATCGATCAGTCATGGAAGCTGCTCCTCCTCGTCGTGCACTGCCGTGGTCACCAGAAGTGTACTATGGGCCCGCGTATGTTGACAGTCAACACAGACCTCTCGCCGGTCGCGGCGGGGCCACCGGCGAGTATCTCGCGACACACGGGCGGGCGATGACACGAGGCGGTCTCAGCGCATCGGATGGGTTCGACAACACGACCCTGAGAGGTCGCGTCTACCAGCACCTGCGGGAGGGCATCCTGTCCAACCGCATCGCCCCCGGCACGGTGCTCCAGGAAGTGCCCCTGGCAGAGTCGCTGGGTGTCAGCCGCGGACCCATCCGGGAGGCGCTCGGCGACCTGGCGGCCGAAGGCCTGGTGACCATCACCCCCCGCCGGGGAGCGGTCGTGACCTCGCTCAGCAAGCGCGACTTCCTGGAGGCGTACCAGGTCCGGGAGGCGTTGGAGTCGCTCGCCGTCCAGCTGGCAGTGCCCAACATGACGGCAGATCACTTCGCGCAGCTGGACCGGGCCCAGGAGCGGATGATCAAGGCGGATGGCCAAGGTGACTTCCTGGCCTTCTTCGATGCCAACATCGAGTTCCACGACGCTTGGGTCATGGCTGCGGGCAACCGCAAGCTGCTCGATGTCTATCGACGACTCATCGGCCAGATGGTCCCCTATCGTCGGCCGTCGGCGCTGTTGCGGGGTGGGCTCGACCGGTCCATCGCGGAACATCGCGACATCCTCGACGCGGCACGCGCCCGGGACGCCGAGCGCGCCAGCGCGCTCATGCTGCAGCACATCCAGGTACCCCAGCGGCGCCTGGTGGCACTCACCGAAGAGGAATTCACGCGCGAGACGCAGGGCGCCATGGAGACCATGGCCGCCGGCGCCCGGCTCACATCGACGGTGTGAGCATCCGGCGGAGGTTGCCGACCAGCATCTGACACAGCGCATCGGGCCCTCGGGCACCCTGCACAGACCATCGGTTCGGAGCGCCTACTCCCAGGCTCAGGCTGGCACACCCCGTGTGCACCCGCAACGGGCAACGACCCCGATCACAGCCCGGTTGGTCAGGAATGCATATCCGATGTGCGGGAACGACGGGCACCCTCCATACAGGTGAGCGCCCGCACAGCCCGCGTGCACGCCCCAACGATCCCTTCGAGAATGGCTGCAGGGGCGTCGCGGGTGCACGCAAGGCGTGAACCCGCTCGGCGTCAGTGTCGCGGGTCGAGGCGCGGTCCCGCCGTCGACGCCCGGACCACGATCTCGGGCGCGTCGTCGATGACCACGTCACCCACGGCCTGGCCCTCGAACGCGTCGAGGAGCATCCGGACGGCCTCCTGGCCCATCCGGAAGTTGGGCATCCGGACCGTGGTCAGCGGCGGCGCGGTATGGGCCGCGAAGGGGTGATCGTTGAACGTGACCAGTGATACGTCCGTGGGTACGGCCAACCCCGCAGCCGAGAGCGCCGCGAGGGCACCGATGGCGCTCATGAGACTGGCCACGAAGAACGCCGTTGGCGGCGCACCCAGGTCGGCTCGCAGCACCGATTCCATGGCCGATCGACCGCCGTCCTCGGTCGGCGAGCCAGCGGCGAGCCAGCGCGGGTCGATGGGGATGCCCGCCTCCGCCATGCCGGCGCCATAGCCACCCAATCTACGGCGTGCGGTGTCCGTGTCCGCGTCCAGGCCAAGGTAGCCGATGCGCCGGTGACCCAGACCGACGAGATGCTCCACGGCCATCCGGCTGCCACGCTCGTCGTCCACGACCACCGATCCGTGGACCCGTGACGTGCGCCGGTTCACGAGCACCAGCGGGATCTCACGCTCGACCAGTTGCGCCACGAGGTCGTCATCGATGGACGCGAACGCGACGATGAGCCCGTCCAGGCGACCGTCACCGATGAGCCGTTCATAGATGCCGTGCGTGGCACCCGCGACAGCATCCGCCTCGACCACCATCACCAGCTTGCCCGCGGCGGCGGCGGCCGCCTGGATGCCGTGCGTCACATCGGCGAAGCCCAGGTTGTCGAGGCTGGGGATGATGAGCCCCAGCGTGTCCGTCCGCCGGGTGCGCAGACCGCGCGCCAGGGCATTGGGCCGGTAGCGCAGCTCGGTCGCGGCGTCCAGGATCCGCTGCCGGGTCTCCGGCCGGACCTGTTGACCCGGGTCGTCACGAAGGACGCGCGAAGCCGTGGATGGGTCCACCCCGGCCCGTCGTGCGACATCCTTCAGGTTGGCCAAGCGTCGCTCCATTTCCCGGGTCGGGATCGCCCGGCCGTTGACATCCGGTCAGGCCGGCAGCGCCCATCGTGGCAGGCCTGTCATGCCCGCGCGAGCCATGGCGGCCGGCTGTAGTCGTCCCAGGCAGCACCCTTGCCGGCATCCACCGACAGTGATGTGCCCGTGATGCCGGTCGCGAGCGGCGAGACCAGGAAGCAGATCGCTGACGCGATGTCGCGTGAGCTCAGGACCCGGCCGAGCGGATGCTTCGCCGCGTACGAGGCCAGCACCGCGTCGCCGTCGGGCAGTGTGGCGAGGCGACCCTCCAGCAACGGCGTGAACGTGACGCTGGGGCAGACCGCATTGACCGTGATGTGCTCCAGGGCCAGGTCGAGCGCAGCACCGCGGGCCAGGTTGAGCAACGCGCCCTTGGATGTGCAGTAGGAGAACATGCCCGGCTCGGCCTGGAGCCCATCGAGGCTGGAGAGCACGATACAGGCACCGTGGCCGCGTCGACGCATCTGCGGCACCGCTTCCCGGATGGTCAGGAACGATCCGCGCACGTTCACCGCCATCACCCGGTCGAAATGCTCGACCGAGGTGGCATCCATCGGCTGGTAGTCCCCCAGGATCCCGGCGCAGGCGATGGCGATGTCCGCGTCGCCCAACGCGATGCGGCTGGCCTCGAACGCCGCCTGGATCCCCGACTCGGACGAGACGTCGACCTGGGCGCTGATCGACGTGCGGCCGATGGCCCTGATCTCCGTCGACGTCCGCTCTGCCGCCGGCCCATCGATATCCAGGACCGCCACGTCCGCACCCAGGTCCGCGAGGGAGAGTGCCGTCTCCTTGCCGATACCCGAGCCAGCGCCCGTGACGATGGCCACCGACCCTCGCAGGTCGATGCCCGGGAACGGCTGTCGTTCAGTGCTCATCGGAACCTCCAGTGATGCTGCCCGGATGGAGTGGTTGGCCCGCGACCCCGATGCCGATACGCCAGAGTGCGCCCCCGAACGAAGGGTCGGCGCTATCGGCGGGCACCCCCGCGTCGGTCAGGTACAGGTTAGTACCGTCAAAGGCGCAGTTGGTGGCGGCATTGCCACAGGGGATGAAGCGTTCTTCGCTGCCGTCGGGCTGCAGGACGTGGATGCCGGCACCCGTGATGTCCGTGACGTACAGCCGGCCATCGGCGCCGATCTTCATGCCATCGAGGATGGGGTTGGCGCCGGACAGGCGGCCCAGGTCCTCACGCGTGCCATCCGGCCGCAGGCGTCCGACGTGTCCCGTGTACGACTCGTCCCACAGGATGGAGCCGTCATCCTCGACCGCGATACCGTTGGGGAACACGGGCGTCTCGAACGCCAGTACGACGTGGCCGGTGCCGGACGGGTCGATGCCGAAGATGTAGCTCGGCTCCGGGTCGGCAGGCCGATACGTGCCCGGATCGGTGAAGTAGAGCCAGCCGTTCGCCCCGAAGACGAGGTCATTGGGACCGTTGAGGGCGATGCCGTCGATCTCCGTGAGCACGATCTCGGCGGCAGCACCTTCATGCGCGAAACGCTGGATGGAGGCCTTCGTCATCTCCGCCGCACGCCACGGGCCCACCGTGCCGCCGTTCTGGCAGACATAGATGGCGCCATCGGAGCCGAGCACGCTGGAGTTGGGTGCCCCAGCTGTGTAGGCGTATCGGGTGACCCCGTCCGGGCTCCAGACGCTCAGCTGGCTGCGATAGCTCTCCACGAACACCAGGCGGCCGTCGGGCAGCAGTGTCGGCCCCTCTGGCCAGCCCAGACCGTCGGCGATTCGCTGGATATCCACGGGACCTCCTCCGCTCACTTGACCGCACCCGCGGTGATGCCACGCACGATGTAGCGCTGGACGAACAACGAGAAGACGAAGATGGGGATGATGGTCACGATGCCCACGGCGGCCGCGATGTTCCAGTCGATGGGCCGGTCGGCGCTGACCAGGGTCGCGGCGCCCAGGGTGATCGTGTTCATGCTCCGCGAGTTGATGACGAACAGCGCCACCAGGAACTCGTTCCAGACGAAGATGGCGCCGAAGATGGCGGACACCACGAGCCCCGACCGCACCAGGGGCAGCAACACCCACACCAGCGTCTGGACCCGACCGCAGCCATCCACGCGCGCGGCGTCGTCGATCTCGATGGGCACCTCATCGAAGAACCCGATCATGATCCAGACGACCAGGGGCAGCGTGAATGCGACGTAGGGCAGGATCAGGCCCGGGAACGAGTCCTGGAGGTTAACCGCCCGGATCATGAGGAAGATGGGGATGGCGACCGCCACCGCGGGCATGAAGCGGAAGCTGAGGATCGTTGACGACCATGTCTCGCGTCCCCGGAACCGCAGCCGCGAGAACGCATACGCCGACGGTGTCCCGACGATGAGCCCGATGATGGTGGCGATACCGACCACGATGATGGAGTTGCCCACGAAGTCGAGCATCCCCTGGGTATCGATGACCTCCCGGTAGTTCTTGGCCACCTGGTCCCAATCGATGTTCAGGGTGGGCGGCACCTGGGCGACGATCTCGATGCGCTTCTTGGTCGACAGCACCAGCAGGTATGCGATGGGCGCCAGGGCCACGACCGCGATGAGGAACAGCGTGACGTAGGCGAGCACGCGGCCCGCGATGTACCTCATACGCCTTCCACGCCCCTGGTGCGCACGAAGCGCAGGGTCACGGTGGAGGCCACGATGAGGATGACCACCATCACGTACGCGATGGCAGCGGAGTAGCCGTACTGCTGGAACTGGAAGCCGCTCTGGTAGGTCAGGAAGCTGAGCGTGGTCGTGGAGCGGGCCGGCCCGCCGTAGGTCAGGCCGAACACCAGGTCGAAGGACCGGAACGCGTCGATGGCCCGGAAGATGGCCGCGAACGCGATGGCCGGCGCCAGCAGGGGCAGGGTGATGTTTCGGAACGTGGCCCAGCGGCCGGCGCCATCCACCTGGGCCGCTTCCAGCACGTGCCCGGGCAGTCCCTGGAGTCGGGCGTACACGATGAGGAACACGAACGGGGTCCATTGCCAGGTGTCAGCGATGACCAGGGTACGCATGGACCATTCCGTGGAACCCAGCCAGTTGATGGGCGGCATGCCCAGCTGCTTGATGATCCAGTTGACGATGCCCCAGTCCGGGTTGAGCATCGCCCGCCACATGACGCCGACCACGATGGGCGTCAACAGCATCGGCAGGATGAGCGCGCCACGCACGAACCACGAACCACGCAGCTTCTGGTTCATGAACAGCGCAAGGGCCGTGCCCAGCACGACCTGGACGACGACTGCAGCGCCGACCATGACCGCGGTGTTGCCCGCCGCGTTCCAGAAGAACGGGTCGTTGAAGATCGCGACGTAGTTGTCCAGCCCGACCCACTTGCCCGAATCCTTGGAGATGCCCAGGTCCGTGAACGAGTTGCGAAGGCTGTAGAGCAGCGGGAAGATCGAGAACGCGACCAGGTACAGGATGCACGGCCCGAGCAGGATCAGGGCGTCGCGCCGATCGTGGGAGGGCCTGCGTGACGAACCGCTCCCCCGTCGCGTGACGGGGGAGCGGTCCTGTTCGGTCGTCATCGGGACAGTCGCACGCGCGTGCTGTGGACCATCCGTGCCTGATCGGTCAGGCGAGGACCCCAGCCTTGCGCATCGACTCTTCCCACAGCTTCTGGGTCGCGGCGCAGGCCTCCTCGGCCGTCTGGTCGCCGATGAGTGCCTTGTTGAACTCCACGTTCATGGAAGCGTTCATCCCGAAGAAGTCGTCCAGGGTCGACGTCTCGATGGTGTGGGCCGACGCGTTGGCCTCACCCGCGATGGGCAGGTATGGCAGTGCCGCCACCAGCTCCGGATCGACGTACGTCGAGTTGCGGCTCGCGTCGATCTGGTAATTCTTGGTGAAGAAGTTGTTGGTCGCCTTGTTGGTGATCCAGGTGAGGGCCAGCCACGCGGCGTCCTTCTTGGCCGGATCGACATTGGCCGGGATACCCGTGCCCCAGCCGCCCAGGATGGCGGAGGGCGTGAAGCCCGCTGCCGCAGGCACGAGGGTCACATCGGTCTTGTCCGCGACCAGCGAATCGGCACCGTAGACCGGGCCGGCGATGGTGGACCAGAAGACCATCTGGGCGATCTTGCCCGAGGAGAAGCCGTCGACGTTCTCGGCGAAACCGTAGGACGTCACGTTGGCCGGCGCGTACGGCCGCAGGTCCATGAGGAACTGGAGCGCACCCACGGCCTCGGGGCTGTTGAGGTTCGGTGCCAGGGTCTTGTCCGCAGCGCTGCCGACGAGCAGCTTGCCACCGGTGGTCAGGAACATCGTGTACCAGCTGACCGTCGCAAGCGAGAAGTCATTCGCACCGATGAAGCTGCAACCCGCCACGTCGGGCGTGTTCAGGGCGATGGCGGCGGCCATGAACTCGTCCCATGTCGCGGCCGGCTTGAGGCCTGCGGCATCGAACAGGTCCTTGCGGTAGAAGTACACCACGGAGCCACTGTGCAGGCCCGGGAGACCATACAGCTGGTCGCCGACACCGATGGCGCTCGTGGCGGGGTCGAAGATGCCCACGTTGTCCAGGTTGGCCTTGGCGAAGTCCGGGAAGTCCCAATCGGGCGGCGTCGCGGCAGGATCGTCCTTGTATGCATTCAACTGCAGGAACGAGCCGTTCTTCATGTAGCCCGTGGTCAGGAAGCCGAGGTAGTTGATGAGCTCGAACGCCGACTGCGGAGCGGCCAGCTCCTGGCCGGTCTTGGGGATGAGCGCATCGAGCGCGGGCGCCGTGATCTCCAGCTCGATGCCCGTCTCCTCCTTGAGCAGGGGGAGCAGGTCGGCGAGTGCCCGGTGGTCGTTCTCGCTGCCCGTCATGAGGATGCTCAGCTTGGTGCCGGCAAACTTCATGGGGTCGTATGCCGCGTCCTGGGCCGCCGCCCGGCTGGCGAACGTAACACCGCTCAGCACGCTGGCAGAGGCGCCCAGCGCCGCCGACTTGGCCATGAACGAGCGGCGGCTCAACCGCCCCGACATCACGCCATCCAGCAGCTCGGCGGCGCGCTCGGATCCGGTCTGATCCTGGTCCTGACCCACTTCATCCTCCTCATCGAGCGATGGGCGACGCGCCGCATCGGGCACTGACGCTACCGCGGGGACAATCGATTGTCAACACCTGTTCGCAACGATCCCGCCACGGACTCGAGTCCGCACGGGCCTGGTCAGGCCTCTTCGGCAGCGTGGCCACGGGGAGTGGCGTGGCCACGGGGAGTGGCGTGGCCACGGGGAGTGGCGTGGCCACGGGGAGTGGCGTGGCCACGGGGAGTGGCGT
>JBBQNA010000098.1:0-11886 GCA_038329515.1 Candidatus Limnocylindrales bacterium
AGTGGCGTGGCCGACGTCCGGGGCCCGAGTCGTCGGGCGACTGAACGAGCCAATGAACGGTCTCTCGTTGGCCCAGCCAAGCGTCAGGTGACTCAAACCGCCAACGACGGCCCGGAAACGGGCCGATCCAGCTCCAGATCGGGGTCCCGTTGGCTCGTTCAGCGGCTGGGCGACTGATCGCGGGGCAGCGAACGCTACGAACCGGGGGAACCCCACGGACCGAGGGAGCCACCCGGACCGAGGGAGCCACCCGGACCGAGGAATCAGCCCTGGTCGGCGGCGCGGTCGTCCTGGGCGGCCGATGTCTGGCTCGTCAGCCGCGGCCCACCCACGATGCCGGCCGCCTGGAGGCGCTCCAGGTCCGCGTCGCTATGGCCCAGCTCACGCCCCAGCACCTGGCGATTGTCCTGGCCCAGGTCGCCGCCCAGGAAGCGCACCTTGCCGGGCGTCAGCGTCAGGCGCGGGATGGCGTTCTGGATGCGCGCCTTGCCCAGGCGCGGGTCATCGACCGTGGTGATGGTGTCGCGCGCGATGAACTGGGGATCCTTGAAGATGTCTGCGATGGAGTAGATGGGACCGACGACCGCCTGCTGCGACTCGAAGGCGTCCATCACCTCCTGCTGGGTGTGGCTCGCGATCCAGCCCCCGATGTACTCGTTGAGGATGTCCTGGTGCTCCACCCTGCCGGCGTGGTCCGCGAACCATGGCTCGTCCACGATCTCTGGGTGGCCGACCAGCTTCATCACCCGTTCCGCGATGGACTGGGAGCTGGCAGACATGCCCAGCCACTTGCCGTCGCTCGTCTGGTAGGCGTTGCGGGGCGCGGTCCAGTCCGTGCTGCTGCCGGTCCGGTTCTGGACATAGCCCAGCTGGTCGTAGACCAGCGCCTGCGGGCCGAGCAACCAGAACAGGGGCTCGTAGATGGCCAGGTCGATGACCTGTCCGGGGCCACCGTTCACCGTCCGGTGCCACAGCGCGAACATCGTGGCGAACGTGCCGAACATGGATGCCACGCCATCACCCAGCGCGAACGGCGGCAGGGTCGGTGGGCCATCTGGCTGGCCATTGATGTGTGCATAGCCGCTGATGGATTCCGCAACGGTGCCGAAACCAGGTCGAGGGCTGTACGGCCCGGTCTGGCCGTAGCCCGAGCAGCGCACGATGACCAGGTTGGGATTGATGGCGTGGAGCACATCAGGCCCCAGGCCCCACTTCTCGAAGGTGCCCGGCCGGAACGACTCGATGAGCACGTCCGCGTCCTTGACCAGCTCCTTCAGCAGCTCGGCACCTTCCGGCTCGCCAAAGTCGATGGACACCAGTCGCTTGTTGCGGCTGACGAACGCCCACCACAGGGAGACGCCGTCCTTCTGCCAGCCGAGGGTTCGCAGTGCGTCGCCCTTGGGATGCTCCACCTTGATGACATCCGCGCCGAAGTCGGCCAACAGGGTGCCGATCACGGGGCCGGCGAACAACACCGCGGCATCGATGACCTTGAGCCCTGCGAGCGGCCCGGGGCCGGTCGACTCGTCGCTGGACGACACGTGCTGGCAAAGACCTCGTTCAGGAGCGCACGGACGGGTCCATCGCCCGCCAGCGGCTGGGCCTAGTTTCGGGTTCAGACAATCGATTGTCAAGAGCAGGACACGGCCCAGGTCCGCGGTCCGGCGGCCGCCGGCGCCGGGTTGGCGGCAGGGTGGGGTCAAGTGGCGTACGGCGCGTCCCGGGATCGCCTCAGCGCGGGTCGAACAAGTCCGGCGCGGGGTCATAGGGGAAGCAGCGCGCCGTCGACCCGCCGTCGACCGCGATGCACTCCCCTGTCAGGAACGACGCCTCGTCCGAGAGCAGGAATGCGGTGACGGCGGCGATCTCGGGTGGCTCGCCCATCCGGCCCAGGGGGTGGATGGCAGCCATATCGCGCGCAGCGCGGACCGGGTCGGGCGAGATGTCGATGACCGACTGGTTCATGGGCGTCCGGATGGCCCCCGGCTCGATGGCGTTGGCTCGGATACCCGCTGGCCCGTACTCGACCGCGAGGTAGCGGGTCAGGGCATTGACACCGCCCTTGGCCACGTCATACGCCGCGAAACCGCTGAAGGCCGCTCGGGCATGGATGGACGAGATGTTGACGATGGAGCCCGGACTGCGTTGCCCGAGGAAGGTGCGCACGGCCTCCGACGCACCCCAGTAGGGGCCCATCAGGTTGACCCGGATGGTCTCATCGACCTCGGCTTGATGCGGATCGTGGAGCGTGCCCATGCGCACGACGGCAGCGTTGTTCACCCAGCCGCCAAGGGGCGCCAGCTGGGTGGCCTGGATCGCGGCCGCGGCAAGCTGCATGCGGTCAGCGGCGTCCCCCGTGAGCACGGCGCCAGCCCCCGGGACCGCCGCCGCGTCCGCGGCAAGGTCCGGATCCCACTCGATGCCCACGACCGCCCAGCCATCCACGATGAGCCGCTCGAAGATGGCCCGACCGAGGCCGGTGCCACACCCGGTCACGACCACGCTCCGGGTCTGGGCAACGCTCCGGGTCTGGGCAACGCTCCGGGTCATGCGACGTCCGCGGAGCGTCGCGCGACCCATGCGGCCACCCCTCGATCGGCGATGGCGATCGCCTCGCCCAGGTACGCGTCGGGACGCAGCAGCTCTTCCATCGGTGGCAGCCGTTCGGCAAGGTCGGGATCCAGGGTCGCTTGCATCGCGACAAGGAAGGTCAGGTCCTCGACACGCGCACGCTCGCAAGCTGCGTACACCACGTCGTGGGCGGGTCCCCGGCCGACCATCGGGGCGAGCGCCATCATGGCCGCCTCGGACATGATCATGCCGCCCTCCAGCTGCAGGTTCCGGGCCATCCGCGCGGCATCCACCCGGAGGCCCTCGACGATGTCGCCGGCACTCCGGAGCGCACCCGCGGCGGCCGTTGCGACGAGGGGCAGCGCGTCCCACTCCGCCTGCCACTCCCCCGCGGCACGCTCATGTCGCGGCTGCATCGCCGCGAGCAGCACTGGTACCTGGGCCGCAGCCAGCATCGAGAAGCCGACCGTGGTCTCGGACGCGATGGGGTTCACCTTCTGGGGCATCGTGGACGATGCGCCCCGGTGATGTCCACCAACCTCGCGCACCTCGTCCACCTCGGATCGTGAGAGCGCGATGACCTCCCGGGCCAGCCGCCCGGCAGTAGCCGCCAACGCCGCACACACGAACGCGGCCTCGGCAAGGCCGTCCCGGGCCACGTGTGCGGGCACCTCGGCGTCCGCCAGACCCAGGCGCTCCGCTGTCCCCCGGCGAACTGCGGCAGACCTGGGCCCCAGGGCCGCGGCCGTGCCACCCGCGCCGAACAGGGACACCATGGCGACCGCCGAACGAGCCCGAGCCAGCCGATCGCGGCCACGGCCAAGCTCGACGAGGAACACTGCGAGCTTCGCACCCAGCGTCGTCGGCACGGCCAGCTGGTCGTGGGTCCGCGCCGCCATCACGGTCGCCCGATGCTCCTTCGCGAGCACGCACAGCGCGTCGCCCAGCCGCGCGACCAGCTCGTCGAGGCGGTCGAGCGACCGCGTCAGCACCAGCGCCAGGGCCGTGTCCATGATGTCCTGGGTCGTGGCACCCCAATGGAGCGATGCGGTCACCGCGGGTGGCGCACCGGATCGCAGCTGGACCAGTAGCGGCAGGATGGGGTAGCCCACGTTCCGCATCCCGGCACGCAATCCATCGGCGTCGACCCGCCGCGGGTCTGCCCACTCCCGGATGGCCTCGGCATCAGCCGCCGGGATGTCCCCCAGCTCCGCCTGGGCATCGGCGAGGGCGACCTCGACCCGGCACCACGCCTCGATGGTGGTTGCCTCCGACCAGATGGCACCGGTGTCCGGGTCCCCGAACGTCGAGGTCAGCGGCAGGAAGGGCTGTGACGCTGACATCTGACCCGAGCCTACCAGTCGGTGCCCACCACGAGTCCGCCATCGACGATGATCGACTGACCCGTGATGTAGCTCGACGGCGGTGTGGACAGGAACAGGATCACCGCCGCCAGCTCGGCGGGTTCGGCCGGTCGGCCCAGCGGGATGCGCGCCATGAGGTGGTCGGTGTCGACCAGACCAGCGTCAACGGCACGCTGGTACAGCTCGGTCCGGGTGTAGCCAGGTGCGACCGCGTTGACCCGGATGCCGTCGGCCGCCCACTCCACGGCAAGCCCGCGTGCGATGCCCTCGACGGCCGCCTTGGCTGCCGAGTACGACAGCCGCCCCCGGATGCCGACGTGGGCAGCGATGGACGCGATGTTGACGATGGTGCCGCCACCGGAGGCGACCATCGCCGGATGCGCCGCGCGCGAGCACCGGAAGGTGCCGTCGAGGTGAACCGCCAGCATCCTGTCCCAGGCAGCGTCGGTGACCTGGGTGCTCGGCGCCGGGTCGATGATGCCAGCATTGTTGACCAGGGCATCCAGTCGCCCGTAGCGCTCCATGACGGCCGCGACAAGGGCGTCCACCGACGCGCTGGATGTCACGTCCGTCGCGATACCCATCGCGGTCGCGCCCGTCGCCTCGAGCTCCGACGCCTTCTGGCTGGCCGCATCGGCATCCAGGTCCGCCACCACGACGCGGAAGCCGGCCGTCGCGAACGCGCCGCAGGTCGCGGCGCCGATGCCGCGTGCGCCACCCGTGATGATGACCACCGGATCGACCCCATCGGGTCGGCTCATCGGGTGATGGCCCCGTCCGCCGCCACATGCCGGACCGGCCGGTCGTCGGCATCGAACAGGCTGACCGTGAGCCACGTGTCGTGTGTCTGGCCGGGCGACAACCGATGGGCCTCCCCGCGCTCGTCGGCGGCCGCCAGTCCATCGGACGGCACCGCCGTGTGAGGCTCGATAGCCACGATGCGCGAGCGACCGTGCCAGGGGTGTCCCGGTCCGTTGATCTCCCACCAGAACCAGGCATGCGGGAACGTGGCCACGTCCCAGGCCATCGCCACACCCAGACCCGGCGCGACACCCCGGATGGCCGTCCAGCCATCGCGTCCGGCGAAACCCGACAGGTACGCAAGACGCTCGGTGGGCCCCGCGCCGACCTGACTGACATCAACGGACGACCCGTCCGCGCCGGGCGCCATCGGCCAGATGCCAGCGCCACCCGGCGCCAGGTCGCCGTGCTCGGTGGCGTACCCGGCGTCTGCAGCGATCGTGATGCCCGCCGGCAGGTCGATGCGGGCACCGTCGCTCGCCATCCACGCCGGGTGGTGACCCCACAGGAACGGCACCGCGGTGTCCGAGTCCAGGCGCGCCGTCTCCTCGATGCTCAGGACCGCCTCGCCCTCGACCAGTCGCATCCGGCGCTCCAGCACCAGCGGCAGCCGCGTGGCCGTCGTCAGGGTGACCGAGTCGTCGGTCTGGTCGCTCACGACCCAGCGGGCGGTCGACACCTCGCCGTGGAAGGGCAGCGGGACACCCATGACCTCGCAGGCGTCGCCGGCGTTGGGGAACAGCTCCTGCCAGCCGCCGCGGTACTCCGACAGCCAGTCCGTGACGGGTTCGCCGTAGCTCGTCGAGTGACTGGCCCGCAGGGGCGATCGCCAGTCATAGGTCGCGAGGACGTTCGGACCGCCGGGTCGCCGGATGGCGGTGATATCGGCCCCCCGATCCGGGTCGACCTCCACCTCGATCATCTCGTTGGCCAGTAGCAGCACGTCATCCCCTCCCTGCAACATCGTTGGCGCATCCGGCAGGATGCGGCCGCCCGTGGACGGTGTCAACCGACCCCGGCCGTCGCCAGAGGTGCCCGTCGAGGCGGACCCACGGACCCCCGATCCACGATCACCGATGGCTCTGTCAGCTCGATGCTGTCGCCCGCCTCGCCATCGATGATGCGGATGAGCAGCCGGCCGGCTTCCTGGCCCATCTGGAACATCGAGGCTGTCACCGCCGTTAGCGGCGGATTGGTGTGCTGCGCGATCCGGTGGTCGGGGAAGGTGATGACGGACAAGTCCCGGGGGACCGCGATGCGCAGCTCCCGGATGCCCTGCAGGACCCCCAGGGCCATGCTGAGGCTGGAGATGAACAGGGCGGTCGGTGGGTCGTCGGCCGTCTGGACGAACAGTCGATGGACCGCCTGACGGCCCTCTTCCTCGGACATCGCGGAGTGGACCACGAGCCGAGGGTCGTCGTCGAGATCGTTGGCCGCGACCGCCTCATGGAAGGCGCGGTCGCGCCGCAGGCCGACATCCTCGCCTGCCACGACGACCCCGATCATGCCCACGCGGCGGTGCCCCTGACGGGCGAGATGGCCGATCGCCATCCGACAGGCATCCTCGTCACGCCCCACGACGGTGGGGATGTCATCCACCCGCCGGTTGACCATGACCATGGGGAAGTGACGTTCGGCCAGCTGGCGGACCAGCGGATCCTCGATGGTCCGCGAGCCGATGACCAGGCCGTCGACGCGACCTTCGGCCACGAGCCGTCGGTAGATGAGCTCATCCGTGGGTCGGTCGCCGGCCGCCGCGGCGAACTGGTCGACCTCCACCAGGAGCAGGGAGCGGTCGTGCTCGATGGCCGCGGACTGGACCCCGTGGGTGACCTCCACGAAGGTGAAGAAGTCGAGGTTCGGCACCAGCAGCCCGATGGTGCCGGTACGTCGGACGCGCAGTCCCCGTCCCAGGTAGTTGGCGCGGTAGCCCAGCTCGTCGGCCGCCGCGAGCACCCGGGCACGCGTGGCGGGATGGATACGCTGGGTCGGATCACCCCGGATGGCACGCGACGCCGTCGACGCGTTCACGCCGGCAAGGCGAGCGACATCCTTGAGCGATGGAGCCATCGGTCGGATCACCACGATGCGGGTTGTGGATCGTCGCGAAGTGTAGCCAGCCGCCCCGAACGATCGGGGTCCGGCCAGCGGATGCTGCGCCATCGGACGGCTGCCCCGCAACCCTCTTGACACCACACCGTGTCGACCGAGATCGTGCGCGAGAACGGCACAGGCGAGGACTTGGCCGATCCGGTGGCGGCCGGCAACCGCCCGCGGACCGCGAGGCTCAGCGGGTGAATATGGCGCCGGTCACATACGCCGCCTC
The DNA here is from genome assembly GCA_038329515.1 of Candidatus Limnocylindrales bacterium. Taxonomy (GTDB): domain Bacteria; phylum Chloroflexota; class Limnocylindria; order Limnocylindrales; family CSP1-4; genus JAFMJV01. The sequence goes on from JBBQNA010000098.1 coordinate 7,063, forward strand.
ATTGAAGGCCAGCCGGGGCCATGACCTCGGGGATGACCCGCTCGCGGATGACCCAGTCACGGAACACGATGGGTCGGCAAGCGGCACCCGGAGTTCCAGTACCCCGACCTCGGCGATCCGTTCCGGCGTGGTGGGCACCATCAAAAGCCGCCGAGCGCAGCGAACCCACCGTCGACCAGCAGGTCGGATCCGGTCATGCCCGCGAACGCGGGACCGACCAGCTCGACGATCGCGTCGGCCACTTCCGTGGGTTCCACGAGACGACCCTGGGGAGTGTGACCGACGATCGATGCGAGACTGGTCAGCCCCTCCGAGATGCCCCGCTCGGCCATACCGGTGCGCACGAATCCAGGACTCACCGAGATGACCCGGACGCCCTGGGGCGCCCACTCGATCCCCAGGTGGCGGACCATCGCGAGCAGGCCCGCCTTCGAGGTGTCGTAGGCCAGCCGGTCGCGGAATCCCACGTGCCCACCCACTGACGCCAGATGGACGAGGGTGCCGCCGGCCACCCGGAGGGCCGGGAAGACGCTACGCGACAGGGCGAACGCGGCTACGAGGTTCACCCGGATGACGTGATCGAGGTCGGCAGGCGTCAGGTCCGACGCGGGGGTCCGGGATGCGACACCGCAGCTGTTGATGACCGCGGCCAAGGGTGGCAACGACTGACCCGCGGCGGCGACGGCCGCCCAGTCGGAGATATCCACCACGGAACCCACGACGCGATCGTCGTCGATGGGCGTGACGTCCCAGCCAAGCACGGTCCAGCCGTCATCCAGGAAGCGCGCCGTGATCGCCCGGCCCAGGCCGCCTGCCGCCCCAGCCACGAGACAGGTCCTGGGCATCCCGACTGTCCTCATGCGTCGTCGTCCGTGCTGCCCGTGGCGCTGCCCATCCAGGCTCCCTGTGCCACATACAGCTCGACGAAGGCGATCCGGCCGTCGGCCAGCAGCGTCGGCCCTTCGGGGAATCGCAGACTGCTGGCTATCTGTCGTGGTTCACGCATGAGCCGTCCTCCTGGCGGGCGGAAGTTGGGGGCGAGTCCGACCCGCCCCCAAAAACACGGCCTACTGACCGACACCCCAGAGCTTGGTGTATTCAGACCGATAGTCCACCTGAGGAACATAGACCCCGTCGACGATCGACGTCGCGAAATTGTCCTTGGTGATGATGTGCAGAGGCCACACCGTACCGCTGGGCTCAGCGTCATTGAACGCGCGATTCAGCTCGTCCACGGCCTGCCATCCCTGTAGGTTCGCCGGCTCAGGAATAGTCGCGATCTGGTACTCGCCCGACTGGATCCTCTGGTAGGCGGAGGGGCTACCGTCAGATCCGATCAGCGCGATACGCCCGCTGGTCGGAACCCCGCCCGACCGGAGGGCCGGGATGCCCGGGTCGAGGAAACCGGCATCACTGACGGAGAAGACGTAGAACATGTCGGGGTACTTGGTGATCCACGAGGTAAACAAGCCTGGCATGTTTTGGTTCGCTTGCCCAGCCGGAGTGCTGACGTATTCGAGGTGCTTGCATCCTGGGCAGGCTTCGATCACAGCCTTCGCTGTGCTGGCCTTCGTTTTGGCGATCGCGTACTGGTCGTCCGTGACTTCGATCATCTGGGCCGTCCCGTTAGAGTCAGCGATCGCGGACTGTGCCGCGAGCTTGGCCTGCGCAGTGGGGTCATAGGAGAGGTTGGTGAACAGGTTCAGCTCGGGGTGCGGCCCCGGCGTGCCTGAGCTATGGATGCCGACCACCTTGATACCGGCTGCGGCAGCTTCCTCGAGGAGACCGGACACACTGTTGCCATCCAGGCTTATCACGATGCCGTCCGGATTCAGCGCGATGGCTTGCTGCATGCCGCTCCGCCATGAGTCGGGCGTGCCGACCGTGTCGATGGTGGTCTCTTTCCACCCGAGCGTTGCGGCCGCTTCAGCGACACCTTTGCACCATGCGACGCCGACGACATCCTGGGCATAGTAGTTGACGCAGACGATCGACTTGCCTGGCTGGGGCGCCGGGGCGGTCGTGGGGCCGTACCACTGATCAGTTGGGCCTGTAGCTGCCTCGACGGCCGCAATGGCCTCTTGCACGATATCGCCGCTCGCGGCGGCGTTCATCGAGGCGGCCGGGCTGGCCGCATAGGAGCCCACGCTCAGGGATGCCAGTGCGGCCACGACCAAAGTACTCATCGTCAAAACAGAAGAACGTTTGACATTCACAGGGGTTTGCCTCCTATCTGGATACAAGTGACCGGCGACAAAGCAACATTTCTGGTCTCTACGCATCCCCCCTCTCCGATTGATCGTCAGCAGGGGAATCGGAGACCGCCTTGAGGCTATCACTTCGCTGCTGTGCCTCTCGGCGGCGAGACGCCCATCCTGCCAGACCTACCGCGATCGCAAGTGTCGCTCCATTGAAGAGGTACTGAAAGTAGAACGAGCTGCCGAGCTGTTGCAAACCGGATACGCCGACCGCGATCAGGATAACGGCGATGATCGTACCCCCGACGTTCACGCGTCCAGGCTTCACAGACGTCGCACCGAGGAGCGCCCCGACAAATGCCGGCAAGAGGTAGCTCGGACCGATGTCCGGCTGGCCGGCCTGCAGCTGTGATGCGAGTACCACGCCGCCGATCCCGACAAGCGCACTGCAGGCGACGAAGCTCGCGATGACATAGCGCTTTGCCGGGATACCGAGCAGTTCGGCCATTCGCGGGTTCGCACCGAGCGCATAGAGGCGCCTGCCTGGAACCAGGTACTCCAAGAAGACGTACATCACGAAGGCGATGACAGCCACGATGACCACCGGAAGCGGGATGACGCCAAAGAACGAGACGTTCGCGATATTGGTAAATGGTTTCGGCAGAGCACCCGCAATCTGCTGACCTCCGCTGTACCAGTTGGTGAGGCCATAGACGAAGGTGCCGACCGCTAGTGTCGCGATGAACGAGTCGATCTTGGCGTAGACGACAAGGACGCCGTTGATGAGGCCGATCAGGAGGGCGACAGAGAATGCTACAGCCACGGCGGTTGGCCAGGACAGCCCATTATTGAGCTGGAGACCGATCGTGAGGACTTCAACCATGCCCAACACGTACCCGATAGACAGGTCATAATTACCCGCGGCGAGTGGGATCATCACGCCCAACGCGAGCAAAGCGGTCACCGACTGGGTCCCCAGGACCGACCGGATGTTGAATGCGCTGAGATAGGTGTTCGGGAGGATGATCCCGAACACGGCCACGAGCAGGACACAGAGGATGAGCAGACCCTGAGTGGCAAGGATCCGAGACGGGCTCCACCGAGCGCGTTGGTCTGTACCCGGGCGCACTACTGCACTCGCCGAGCAGCAACCAGAGCCAACAACGTCGGCTCGATCAGCGGCGTCGTTGGTCGATCGCGGTCAAGCATGACTGTGATTCCGCGAGCTTGCGGGGCCAAACGCAGCTCGGACAAGCCGGTCGGCCATCAAGTCGTCGTCCCGAAGCTCGGCTGTGATGCGTCCTCGATGGAACACGAGCGCACGCGTGGCGATCCCGGCGACCTCCTCGAAGTCGGAGGAGATCAACATGACTGCGAGGCCCCGGTGCAATGACTCCCGGAGCAGTCGATAGATCTCCGCCTTGGCACCCACATCCACACCCATGGTCGGTTCCTCGAGCACGAGCAAGTCCCGGTTCGCACTGAGCCACCGTGCCAAGACCACCTTTTGCTGGTTGCCCCCACTCAGGCTCGCGACTGTGGTTTCGGAATCAGACGCCCGCACGCGGTAGCGCGACATCAGGTCATGAGTGTCCCGCACTTCTTCACCGGCATCGATCCAGCGGTGCGGCTCACGGTTGGGGATGCTTGGGTTCGCGAACAAGTTCTCTCGGATCGTCTGCCTCACGGCGAGGCTCTCCTCGCTGCGCTTGCTCGAGATGAAACCCACGCCGAGGGCGATGGAACGTCCCGCCGAAAGGGCAGCGTAGCTCTTCCCTTTGAGGCGGATAGTGCCGCCGGTGCGCGGGGTATCACCCACCAACGCTCGGCCGATATCATTCTGGCCGGCCCCCTGAAGACCCACCAGCGCAACGACCTCGCCGGCGGACACAGAGAACGTGCATGGCCCGGTGGATCCTACGGTGACGCCGTCAAACTCGACCACCGCATCACCGATAGATGAACCTGACTCGCGGACGAAGACCTCGGTGGAAGGCTTGCCGATGATCGCCTCCACAAGCCGTGGTCTGTCTATCGCGGCGATGGGGGTGGTGACTACATGCCGACCATCACGGAGCACGGTGACACGGTCGGCGATGCGGAAGACCTCGTCAAGACGGTGAGTGACGAAGAGGATGCCGACGTGGCGTCCCTTGAGCGACTGCAGGGTTCGGAAGACGCGGGCAACGTCAGCCTCGGCGAGCGACGCCGTGGGCTCATCCAGAACGAGCATGCGGACGTCATGCGTAGCGACAGCCCGGACGATCGCGACAATAGACTTCTGTGCCTGGGACAGCTGAGACACCAGCACCGTTGGGTCGATGTCTGCCTGCATGGTGGCAAGTATTCGCGCTGCATCGCGGCGCATCTCGGGCCAGGAGATGAGGCCCCTCCGCCGCGGAAACCCGGAGACGTGACCGATATTCTCCATCACTGACATCGAGTCGACCAGCGCCAAGTCCTGGTGGATGAAGGCGACGCCCAGCAAGCCATGTACGGTCGGTCGCACGGCCGCGCCGCCGAGGAAGATGGCCCCCTCGTCGGCTGCGAAGACACCCGCGAGGATCTTGATCAGCGTGCTCTTGCCTGCGCCGTTCTCTCCCAGCAGTGCGTGTATCTCGCCTGC
>JBBQNA010000099.1:0-11860 GCA_038329515.1 Candidatus Limnocylindrales bacterium
AGCAGCACGGTCTCCGCGGTGGCCGGCTCGCCACCCTCCGCGAGGACCTTGTTGTTGATCTCCTCGAACTCGAAACGATCGATGAGCTCGAACGGCAGCTGCTCGGTATCTCCCGGCTGGTCGATACGCACCTTGCGCATCATCTGCCGGACGATGATCTCGATGTGCTTGTCGTTGATGGTCACGCCCTGGCTGCGGTACACGCGCTGGACCTCCTTGACGAGGTAGCGCTGGACCGCCTCCCGACCGCGGGTCTCGAGATACTCCTGGGGATTGATGGGGCCATCCGTGATGGCGTCACCGGCCCGGATCTCCTGGCCGTTCTCGACCAGCAGCTTGGCGTTGTGGGGGATGGCGTACTCACGCTCCACCACGTCTTCGCTGCGCACGCTGAGACCCTGCTCGGTGCGGACCATCAGGCCTCGCTCCGGTGCGCGGACCTCATCGGTCGCGGCATCCTGCTCACGGCGCGCCAGCACCTGGTTGATCTCGACGAGATCCCCCTCGGTGACCAGCAGCTCGTGATCGGCGGAGATGCGCAGCGGCACATCGAACGCTTCCCGACTGGTGACCTTCACCCGGCGTCCGCCGTTGTCGGTCTGGATGATCTCGACGACGCCGTCGATATGGCTGATCTCGGCCTTGCCCTTGGGCATGCGGGCCTCGAACAGCTCCTCGACGCGCGGCAGACCGGCCGTGATGTCCATGCCGCCGGCCACGCCGCCGGTATGGAACGTGCGCATCGTCAGCTGCGTCCCGGGCTCTCCGATGGACTGGGCCGCGATGATGCCCACCGCCTCGCCGATGCCGACGCGCTGGCCGGTGGCCAGGTTGCGGCCGTAGCAGGTGCGGCACACGCCGTACCGTGACTGGCAGGTGAGCGGCGAGCGAACGAGCACCTCCGCGACACCGGCCTGGTCGATGGCCAGGGCGAGTGCCTCGTCGATCTCCTGGTCGCGCTCCACGATGGGCGCGTCCTTCTTCTTCGCCTTGGGGGCGAACACCGGACCGGCAGCGAACCGTCCGACGATGCGCCGGCGGAATGCGTCGGGCTCACTGCCCGCAAACTCCTCCGTCTCACGTCGGGTGATCCAGCCCCCCTCCCCTGTGCCGCAATCGTCATCACGGGTGATGACGTCCTGCGCCACGTCCACCAGGCGTCGGGTCAGGTAACCCGAGTCTGCGGTTCGAAGGGCGGTGTCCGCGAGACCCTTGCGGGCGCCGTGGGTGGAGATGAAGTACTCCAGGACGGTCATGCCTTCCTTGAAGTTGGAACGCACGGGCACATCGATGATGCGACCGGTCGGGTCGGCCATCAGGCCGCGCATGCCGCCCAGCTGACCGATGTTGCCCTTGTTGCCGCGGGCGCCGGAGCTGGTCATCATCCACACGGAGCCACCCGAGACCGACGACGGCTCGCCGTGCTCGTCCTTGGCGCCAGGCTCCATCATCTTTGCCATGTCATCCGACACCTGGGCAGTCGTCGACTGCCAGATGGCCACGACCTGGGTGTAGCGCTCGTCGTCGGTGATCAGGCCCCGCTGGAACTGCTCATCGATGCGCTTGATCTGCTCCTCTGCCTTGGCCAGCATCGCGGCCTTGTTGGGCGGCACGGGGATGTCGCTGACCGCGATGGTGATGCCGCCGCGGGTGGCGTACTTGAAGCCGATGCTCTTGATGCCGTCGACCAGGAGCGCGGTCTCATCCGAGCCGAGCATCGAGTAGCAGCGCGAGACGATCTCACGCAGCCGCGTCCGATTCATGGTCTCGTTGGTGAACCGGAGGCGGTCGGGCAGGACCTGGTTGAACAGGAGGCGACCGACCGTGGTCACGACCTCACGCTCGACCAGCTGCTCCGACGCCTCGTCCCACGTCCGCGCGGGCACCTGCACTCGGGTGTGCAGGCCCAGCTTGGCCACGTGATGGTTGGGCATGTTGTCAACGGCGGTGCGGGTGTCGATGCGCCCGACCTCGTAGGCCAGCAGGGCATCCTGCTCATCCGAGAACGTGACGGGCTCGATGGCCGCCAGGTCCTCGCGCTCCAGGGTCAGGTAGTAGCAGCCCAGGATCATGTCCTGGGTGGGCGCCACGACGGGGCCGCCGTCAGAGGGCGACAGCAGGTTGGCGGTCGACAGCATCATCCGGCGCGCCTCTTCCTGGGCGGCCTTGGACAGCGGCACGTGGACCGCCATCTGGTCACCGTCGAAGTCGGCGTTGAAGGCGAAGCAGACGAGCGGGTGGATCTGGATGGCCGAGCCTTCGACCAGCACCGGCATGAATGCCTGGATGCCCAGTCGATGGAGCGTGGGGGCGCGGTTGAGGAGCACCGGATGGTCCTTGATGACCTCCTCCAGGACGTCCCAGACCTCGGGCCGGACACGCTCCACGATGCGCTTGGCACTCTTGATGTTGTGGGCGAAGCCCTTCTCCACGAGCTGGCGCATGACGAACGGCTTGAACAGCTCGAGCGCCATCTTCTTGGGCAGGCCGCACTGATGCAGCTTGAGCTCCGGACCGACCACGATGACCGAGCGGCCGGAGTAGTCGACGCGCTTGCCCAGCAGGTTCTGGCGGAAGCGTCCCTGCTTGCCCTTGAGCATGTCCGACAGGCTCTTCAGGCGATGGTTGCCGGTGCCCGCGATGGCGCGGCCACGGCGGCCGTTGTCGATGAGCGCGTCGCACGCCTCCTGGAGCATCCGCTTCTCGTTGCGGATGATGATCTCCGGGGCGCCCAGCTCCAGCAGGCGCTTGAGCCGATTGTTGCGGTTGATGACGCGGCGATACAGGTCGTTGAGGTCGGATGTCGCGAAGCGGCCACCGTCGAGCTGCACCATCGGGCGCAGGTCCGGCGGGATGACCGGCAACACCGAGAGGATCATCCACTCGGGACGCGTGCCACTCCGGCGGAACGCCTCGATGAGACGCAGCCGCTTGATGGCCTTCTTGCGACGCATCCCGGACGTGGTCCGGACCTCGCTGTGCAGGTGCCGCGCGAGCGGCTCCATGTCCATCTTGAGCACGCGCTCACGGACCGCCTCCGCACCCATGCCGGCTGCAAACAGCCGGGGGGCGCCGCGGACGCCGCTGCCGTACTTGCGATCGAGCTCCCGGAAGTTCCAGCCGTCGAGGGACGACTCGGACAGCAGATCGCCGGCCTTGAGCTTGGTGATCTCGTCCTTGGCCTTGCGGATCTCCTCCTTGAGGCCCTCCGCTTCGGCGCGCAGCCGCTCCTTCTCGGTCTCCAGCTCGGCGTCGAGCTGCAGCTTCAGGTCCGAGATCTGCTGGCGGACGGATGCCTCCTCGGCAGCCTCCCGCTCCTGGATCTCCGTGTTGACGCGCTCGACCTCGTCCTGAGCAGCCTTGCGCAGGGCGGCTACGGTCTTCTTGTCCGCCGTCTCGCCCTCGGCCACGATGACCTGGTCACCGAACAGGATGGCCGACTCGGCAGCCTTGGAGCCAAGGGCCGTGATGGCGGCCTCAGCTGCCTGCTGTGCCTCGACGAGCTGGGACGTGCGCGAGCCACGCTCTTCCTCGCGTTCCCGCTTGAAGGTCTTGAGGCCTTCGTTCAGCTCATCCGATTGGCGATTCAGTTCCGAACGCAGCTGGTCCTCGCGCTCCGCGAGTGCCTTGCCGCCCTTGCCGCGACCCTCGGCTTCCTCGTCCAGCACCTGCAGCAGGCGCGCACGAGCGTCCTCGTCGACCCACGTCACGAGGTACTTGGCGAAATAGAGGACCGCTTCGAGGTTGCGGGGGCTGATGTCGAGCAGGATGCCCAGCCGGCTGGGGGTGCCCTTGAAGTACCAGATGTGGCTGACCGGGCTGGCCAGCTGGATGTGGCCCATCCGCTCGCGGCGCACCTTGGCGCGGGTCACTTCGACGCCGCACTTGTCGCAGATGATGCCCTTGTAGCGGATACGCTTGTACTTGCCGCAGTAGCACTCCCAGTCGCGCGACGGGCCAAAGATGCGCTCGTCGAACAGACCGTCCTTCTCGGGGCGGAGGGTGCGGTAGTTGATGGTCTCGGGCTTGGTCACCTCGCCCTTCGACCAATCCCGGATCTGCTCGGGGCTGGCGAGCGAGATACGGATGGCGTTGAAGTTGTTGACCTCGAGCATGGTCCTCCTTCGTGCGCCGAGCGGACGCGACACACAGGGGCGATGAGCCGGCCGGCGCCGGCTCCGTTTCAGACGGGATCAGACCCGCCGGTTCAGTCCTCGAACCCGGCGAGGTTGATGCCGCCCAGGTCAGGCAGCGGATACGCCGAGGCGTCCTCGGCGAAGTGGATCTCCTCCTCGTTCTCGTTGAGGATCTCCACGTTGAGCCCCAGCGACTGGAGCTCCTTGATGAGCACCTTGAATGATTCGGGGACCCCAGGTGCCTGGATGTCCTCGCCCTTGACGATGGCTTCGTATGTCTGGACCCGTCCCATGACGTCGTCCGACTTCACGGTCAACAGCTCCTGGAGGATGTTGGCGGCGCCGTAGGCCTCGAGGGCCCACACCTCCATCTCGCCGAACCGCTGGCCGCCGAACTGGGCCTTGCCACCCAGCGGCTGCTGGGTGATGAGGCTGTAGGGTCCGGTCGACCGCGCGTGGATCTTGTCCTCCACCAAGTGGTGGAGCTTGAGCATGTAGATGTAGCCGACGGTGATCTCGCGCTCGAACGGCTCGCCGGAGCGACCGTCACGCAACTCGACCTTGCCCGTCTCGGGCAGGCCCACGTCACGCAGCTCCTGCTTGATCTGCTCCTCGGTCGCGCCATCGAACACCGCGGTCGCGGCCCGGACACTCACGCCCGTCTGGTCGCTCTTCTCGTGGAGCGCCCAGCCGAGGTGGGTCTCCAGGATCTGGCCGATGTTCATACGGCTGGGCACGCCCAGGGGGTTGAGGATGATGTCCACGGGTGTGCCGTCCGGCAGGAACGGCATGTCTTCCTGGGGCAGGATCTTGGCCACGACACCCTTGTTGCCGTGGCGGCCGGCCATCTTGTCACCGACCGAGATCTTGCGCTTGGCCGCGACGCTCACCCGGATCAACCGGTTGACGCCCGGCAGCAGCTCGTGGCCTTCCTCGCGACTGAACTCGCGGATGTCCACGATCTTGCCCCGCTCACCGTGCGGCAGTCGCAGGCTGGAGTCCTTCACTTCGCGTGCCTTCTCACCGAAGATGGCGCGCAGCAGGCGCTCCTCGGCGGTCAGCTCGGTCTCGCCCTTGGGCGTGATCTTGCCGACCAGGATGTCGCCCGGCTGGACCTCTGCGCCGACATACACGATGCCGTCCTCGTCGAGGTCCTTGAGCGACTCCTCCCCCACGTTCGGGATGTCACGTGTGATCTCCTCGGGGCCCAGCTTCGTGTCCCGGGATTCCAACTCGTGCTTCTCGATATGGATGCTGGTGAACAGGTCCTCGCGCACGAGCCGGTCGGAGAGGACGATGGCGTCCTCGTAGTTGCCACCTTCCCAGCTCATGAACGCGACCAGGATGTTCTGGCCGAGGGCCAGCTCGCCGTGGTCGGTGGAGCTGCTGTCAGCCAGCACCTCCCCGGCCGCGATGCGCATCCCGACGTCCACGATAGGTCGCTGGTTGATACACGTGCCCTGGTTGGAGCGCACGAACTTCTCGAGTCGATAGGTGTCGAGCTCACCGGGCGTACCCGAGTCGGGCTCGACCAGGATCTGCTCTGCGGTCACGGAGAGCACGATGCCGGCACGGCGGGCGATGAGCACCTGGCCGGAGTCCTGCGCAGCGCGAGCCTCCATGCCGGTGCCCACGATGGGCGCCTGGGGACGCAGCAGCGGCACGGCCTGGCGCTGCATGTTGGAACCCATCAGGGCGCGGTTGGCGTCGTCGTGCTCCAGGAACGGGATGAGCGCGGTGGCCACCGAGACGACCTGCTTGGGGCTCACGTCCATGAACTCGATCTGCTGCGGACGTGCCTCCGGGAACTGGTCCCGATGACGTGCCGGCACGAGATCTGCCGTGAAGTGGCCCTCTGCGTCCAGGGCGGCGTTCGCCTGGGCGACGTAGCGCTCCTCCTCGTCATAGGCGGCGAGATACACGATCTCGTCCGTCACACGGGGTCGGATGGGGAAGGCGCTGGCCTTCTGCTTCTTGAGCTCCGCCACGGCATCCGCGGTGAACAGCTTGCCCTTCTTGAGCACGACCTCACCACCCTTGGTCGCCACATCGGCGTCCGCGGTCTCATTCGTGATGTCCGGCTCATTCCAGGCGACGCTTCGCTTGACCTTGCGGTACGGCGTCTCGATGAAGCCGTACTCGTTGATCCGGCCGTACGTCGCGAGTGAGCCGATGAGGCCGATGTTCGGGCCTTCCGGGGTCTCGATGGGGCAGATGCGGCCGTAGTGACTGTGGTGCACGTCGCGCACGTCCATGCCGGCGCGCTCCCGCGACAGGCCGCCGGGGCCCAGCGCGGACAGTCGACGCTTGCTGGTCAGCTCTGCGAGCGGGTTGGTCTGGTCCATGAACTGGGACAGCTGGCTGCCGCCGAAGAATTCCTTCATCGCAGCCACGACCGGCCGGATGTTGATGAGTGCATTCGGGGTGGCCTTGTCCACCTCCTGGATGGTCATCCGCTCCTTGACCACGCGCTCCATGCGCAGCAGGCCCACCCGGAACGCGTTCTGGATCAGCTCCCCGTTGGCGCGGATGCGGCGGTTGCCGAGGTGGTCGATGTCGTCCGCCTGGCCGGTCCCGTTGTTGAGCTCGATGAGCTGGCCAACGATGGCCGCGATGTCCTCGCGACTGATGGTCCGCTGCGTGCTCGACAACTCGATGCCCATGCGCTCGGCGATGGGGCCCAGCTTCTTGTTGAACTTGTAGCGGCCGACACGGCCGAGGTCGTAGCGCCGGAAGTTGAAGAACAGGCTCTCGACCAGCTTCTCGGCGTTGTCCCCCGTTGGCGGGTCGCCCGGTCGAAGCTTCTTGTAGACGTCGATGAGCGCTTCCTGGCGGGTGCTGGTGCTGTCCTTTTCGAGCGTCGAGGCGATGTAGGGCACATCCCCGGTGTCGACCTTGGAGAAGAGGCCGACCATCTCCTCGTTGGACTCGTAGCCGACGGCACGCAGCAGCTTGGTCGCTTCCAGCTTGCGCTTGCGGTCCACCTTGACGTACAGCAGGTGGCGGGCGGCGGTCTCGAACTCCAGCCAGGCTCCCCGGTTCGGGATGACCTTGGCGCTGTAGAAGTTGCGACCGGTGGCCGGGTCCTCGACCGCGGTGTAGTAGACGCCAGGTGAACGGACCAGCTGGCTGACCACGACGCGCTCGGCGCCGTTGATGATGAAGGTGCCCTGGCCCGTCATGGTCTGGAAGTCGCCCATGTAGACCCGCTGCTCCTGGATCTCACCCGTCTCCTTGATGCGCAACTCCACGTTCACGTAGAGCGGCTTGGAGTAGGTCAGGTCACGGGTGCGGCACTCCAGCTCGGAGTACTTGGGCTCACCGAATTCGTATGCCTTGAAATGGAGCTCCATCACCTTGCCGGTGAAGTCCTGGATGGGGCTGATCTCGTCGAACAGCTCGCGCAATCCGTGATCGATGAACCAGCGGAACGAATCCCGCTGCAGCTCGATCAGATCGGGGATCGGCAGGACTTCCGGGATCCGGCTGTATCGCTTCCGTTCGGGGATGACGGTCGCGTGGCGCCGGGCGGCATCAGTGAGGGACAGCATGGGTCAGCTCCTGGCGGGGAGTAGGGACGCGGGGAACACGCACGGAAAAGTGGGCAGAACGCGGCGCAGGGGCATACTGCGGGCAGGGACAGAGGAAAAGGGGACCACGCTCACCGACTGGAGATAGTATCCGGGGCATCCCGATCTGTCAACCGGAGCCACGTGGCAGAACGCGGAAGGGTACCGCACATCGGGCCGTCTGACCAGCCCTCTTGCGACACGCGTCCAGGTCGAACCCTGCGGGGAACGCGAGAGGCCCGCCCCGGTCACCCGGGACGGGCCTCTCGGCGAGTTCGACCGGTGGTCGACTACTTGATCTCGACCTTGGCGCCCTGCTCCTCGAGAGCGGCCTTGATCTTGTCGGCCTCCTCCTTGGAGATGGCCTCCTTGACCGGCTTGGGGGCCGCGTCGACGAGGTCCTTTGCCTCCTTGAGGCCGAGGCCGGTCAGCTCACGCACGACCTTGATGACCGGGATCTTGTTGGGCCCGATCTCGGTCAGCACGGCGCTGAACTCGGTCTGCTCCTCGACGACCACAGCGGCAGCTGCGGCAGCGGGCGCGGCGGCGGCGGCGGCCGGAGCGGCCGCGGTGACGCCATAGCGCTCCTCGAACTTCTTGATGAAATCAGACAGCTCGAGGACGGTCATGCCGTCGATGGACTCGAGGATCTGCTCCTGGGTGAGTGTCGCCATGGGAAGGTTCTCCTTGTCGGTCGGTAGGTGTGTGTCGACTCGTCAGCGCCCTGGGCTCGAGCCAGTCAGCGCGACGGTCGTGGGGCGTGGCTCAGGCGGCCTCGCGCTGGTCCCGGACCTGCGAGAGCGCATAACCCAGGTTGCGCAGCGGCGCGGACAACAGCCCGGCCATGGTGCTCAGCGGCGACGCGAAGCCACCGGCCAGCTGGCCGAGGAGCACGTCACGCGGGGGCAACGTGGCAAGACGCGTGACCGCGTCAAAGTCGATGGTGGTGCCGCCGATGGCGCCCCCCCGGATGACCACGTTGCGGAACGGTCGAAGTGCCTCCAGGACGCCCTTTGCGAGAGCGGCCTCATCGGCACCTCCAAGCGCGACGGCGCTGGGACCCGACAGCAGCGGCATGAACTCCGAGCGACCCGCCTGCTCAGCGGCGATCTTGCCCAGCCGGTTCTTGACGATCCGATAGCTGATGCCCTTGCCGCGGAGTTCGCCGCGGATCCGGCTCAGGTCTGCGACCGAGAGGCCTCGATGATCGGCAACGATCGCGGACGGGCTCGCGGCGAATGCCGCCGCCAGCTCTGCGACCGTGGCCTGCTTGGCCTCGGTTGGCATGTGTGACTCCTTTCCTGTCGGGCGCCGGTCAGGCGGCGATCCCTGCTGCGTGTCCCGCGCAGGGACCTGCCGTGGCTGCGTCGCAGCACGACCCGGGTGGAGACCCGGTCGGTCTTGCCTGCCTCGGCGTGCCCGTCGGCGTCCCCCGGCAGGTGCCGGGTCCGGTCGACGATTTCGGTCCGGTCCGTCGGACGGGTGTCCCCGCTCGGCGGCGTGGGCTCCCCGGAGGGGACCCTCGGACGCAGCGCTGTCTGTGGCGGAACGTTCTGTGGTGTGGACCGTCGGCGATCAGCCGACGGATAGATCGCGGGGCGGGCGCCCCGCTGCCGTCAGGCGACTGCCTTGGCCAGCACGGCCGGGACATCCACTCGGATGCCGGGGCCCATGGCGGAGGCGACCGTCAGGCTCTTGAAATACTGGCCCTTGGCGGCACTTGGCCGCGCGCGGCTCACCGCGTCGACCAGCGAGGCCAGGTTCTCGATGAGCAGCTGGGGCTCGAAGCTGGCGCGACCGAAGGCGACATGGATGATGGCGCCCTTGTCCACCTTGAACTCGACACGACCGGCTTTGACCTCGCGGACCGCACGGTCCATGTCGAAGGTGATGGTGCCCGACTTGGGGTTTGGCATGAGTCCCCGGCGGCCCAGGATTCGGCCGAGCTTGCCCACCATGCCCATCATGTCGGGCGTCGCGAGCGCGACATCGAACTCCAGCCAGCCGGCCTCGATGCGCTTCACCAGGTCCTCGCCACCGACCTCGTCGGCGCCGGCCTTGAGGGCCTCCTGGCCCTTGTCGCCCTGGGCGAACACGAGCACTCGGATGGTCTTGCCCACGCCGTGCGGCAGGACGACCGTGCCGCGGACCATCTGGTCCGCGTGGCGCGGGTCGACGCCGAGACGGATATGCGCCTCGACGGTCGCGTCGAAGCCGACCCTGGCAGTCTCCTTGAGCAGGTCCATGGCCGCGTCAGGCGCGTAGACCTGTTCCCGATCGACGAGCAGTGCGAGTTCTCGATATCGCTTGCCGTGCTGCGGCATGTGCATTCCTCCGTGCGGTCCGGTTGGACCTCCCCCTGGGACGCGGGGTGAACGCGCCAGCGAAGCCTGTGGCTCCTGGTCAAGGTCGATGCGCTGGCTGCATCGACCGAAGGGTGACTACCCGGTGATCTCGATGCCCATGGAGCGGGCGGTGCCCTCGACGGTCCGCGCGGCGGCGTCCAGGTCGATGGCGTTGAGGTCGGCCAGCTTGACCTGGGCGATCTCCCGCAACTGGGCGCGCGTGATGGAGCCCACCACGGTCCGGCTGGTGGTCGCGGAACCCTTGTCCAGGCCCGCTGCCTTGCGCAGCATGTCCGCCGACGGCGGGGTCTTGAGGATGAACGTGAAGCTCCGGTCCTCGAAGATGGTGATCTGCGCCGGGATCACCTGGCCGCTCTGGGCGGCGGTCTTCTCGTTGTATGACTTGGTGAACTCCACCAGGTTGATGCCGTGGGGTCCGAGCACGGTGCCCACAGGCGGAGCGGGCGTCGCCTTGCCAGCGGGCAGCTGGAGCGTCACCACGGTCCTGATCTTCTTGGCCACTTGTCGGTCCTGTCTTTCGCTGTTCTACCGCGCGCTGATGAGGCTCGGGCCGGCGGTAGTCGGCTCGACCCGAGGGATCAGAGCTTCTCGATCTGGAGGAAGTCGAGCTCCACGGGCGTCTCGCGGCCGAAGATGCTGACGAGCACCTTGACCTTGTTGCGCTCGGGATTGACCTCGTCGACCGTGCCGATGAACTCGGCGAACGGGCCATCAGTGACACGCACGCTCTGGCCCTTCTGGAATGCCACGCGGTACCGCGGCGTCTCCACGCCCATCTGGCGCAGGATCTGCTTGACTTCGTGCTCCTCGAGCGGGATGGGCTCGTTCCGGCTGCCCGGGATGTTGCCGCCACCGACGAAGCTGGTCACGCCAGGGGTGTTGCGGACGACGAACCACGAGTCCGGATCAAGGACCATCTCCACCAGCACATAGCCGGGATAGACCTTCTTCTGGACGGTGACGCGCTGGCCACCACGGATCTCGATCTCGTCTTCCTCGGGTACCAGGACCTGGAAGATCTTGTCGTCCATGCCCATCGACTCGATGCGATGCTCGAGGTTGGTCTTGACCTTCTTCTCGTAGCCCGAGTAGGTATGGATGACATACCAGCGCTTCTCAGGCAGCTTCTGGGTCAGGTGATCGAGGAAGTCGCTCACGTGACACTCACCAGCAGCTCGAGCGCCTGGCCCCACAGGAAGTCGAAGAAGCTGATGAACACACCGATTCCCGCGCTGATGACGAACACCAGCACGGTCAGGTTGCGCACATGTTCACGCGTCGGCCAGACGACCTTCTTCAGTTCTGAGTGCGACTCTTGGATATAGAGTCGAATCCGCTCGATCACGGTCCTCCCGAACCTATGCTGTCAACACCGGAAGTGGCAGGGGCGATAGGACTCGAACCTACAACCGCTGGTTTTGGAGACCAGTGCTCTGCCAATTGAGCTACACCCCTGTGGATCGCCGCCGCTACTTGGCCTCGCGGTGGATGGTATGGCGCCGGTCGCGCGGACAGTATTTGCGGAGCTCGATCCGACCGGGATCGTTCTTCTTGTTCTTCTCGGTCGTGTACGTCCGCTCGCGGCACTCGGTGCACGCCAGCTGGATGACCGGCCGGTTCGTTACCCTCGCCACGGCGCTATTACTCCAGGATCTCGGTGATGGCCCCGGCGCCCACGGTATGGCCACCTTCGCGGATGGCGAAGCGCTGGGCCGTCTCGAGGGCGATGGGGGTGATGAGCTCGACGGTCATCTCGACGTTGTCGCCGGGGATGACCATCTCGGCGCCA
>JBBQNA010000100.1:0-11844 GCA_038329515.1 Candidatus Limnocylindrales bacterium
CAGCGCAGCGCGCGAGTCGCTGCGCCCAAAACCGTCCGTGCCCAGACTGCACCACGCATCGCCCGGGATCCAGCGCGAGATCATGTCCGGCCAGGCGCGGATCCAGTCGCTCACCGCGATGACCGGGCCACGCCCACCCGCCTCACCCAGGAGTTGGCTGACGAGTGGCACCCTGGGCGTCTGGCCCGGATGCAGCAGGTTCCAGTGGTCGACCTCGAGCGCCTCGTTGCGCAGCAACTGGTAGGAGGTCGCGCTCCAGACATCCGCCGCGACGCCGTAGCGCTCGGCGAGGATGACCTGGGCCGCGAGGGCCTGCTGCATGATCGAGCCACCCGACAGGATGGTCGTCTGGGGCGCACCCTTCGGCAGCTCCGGAGCGGCCCGGAACCGGTACAGGCCGCGCACGATCTCGGCATCCGTGAGATCGGCCGGCCGCGCTGGCATGACGTAGTTCTCGTTGTACAGCGCGATGTAGTACAGGAGGTCCTCCGGCTCGCTGCCGTGCATCCGGCGGATACCGTCCCGGATGATGGCCGCGCTCTCGTAGGCGAACGCCGGGTCATACACCTGGGCCGTTGGCACCGTCGATGCGAGCACCAGCGTGTGGCCATCCTCGTGCTGCAGCCCTTCCCCGTTGAGAGTCGTGCGACCGGCCGTGCCACCCAGCAGGAATCCCCGGCCGCGGGCGTCCGCGAAGGCCCAGAACTGGTCGCCCGTGCGCTGGAAGCCGAACATGGAATAGAAGATGTAGAACGGGATCATCGGTTCGGCGTGGCTGGCATACGCCGTACCGGCGGCCTGGAACGAGGCGGACGAGCCGGCCTCCGTGATGCCCTCCTCCAGCACCTGGCCGTCGGTCGCCTCGCGATACGACAGCACCAGGTTGGAGTCGACGGGGTCGTAGCGCTGGCCCAACGCGGTATAGATGCCGACCTCCTTGAACAGGGGATCCATGCCAAAGGTGCGCGCCTCGTCCGGGATGATGGGCACGATGCGCTGGCCGATGCCCTTGTCGCGGATCAGGTCGCGCAGCAGGCGTGCGAAGGCCATCGTGGTCGATGCCTCCTGGGTGCCCGAGCCGGCGTCGAAGCTGCCGAACACCTGCTGTGGCGGCAGGTCGAGGGGCTTGCTGAGGACCACGCGTCGGGGGGAGACGCCACCGAGAGCGGCCCGCCGCTCGGCGATGTACTGCCGCTCGGGCGAGTCCGGAGCAGGCCGGTAGTAGGGCGCATCCTTCAGCTGCTCATCAGGGATGGGCAACTGGAGGCGATCGCGGAAGACGCGCAGCTCGGCCTCATTCAGCTTCTTGGCCTGGTGGGTGATATTGCGCGCCTCCACGCCAGGTCCCAGCATCCAGCCCTTGACGGTCTGGGCGAGGACGACCGTGGGTCGGCCCGTGTGCTCCACGGCAGCGCGATACGCGGCGTAGACCTTGCGGTAATCATGGCCGCCACGTCGCAGCGACTTGATCTGCTCGTCCGTGTGGTCCTCGACCAGGGCCAGCAGCCGAGGATCCACACCGAAGAAGTGCTCCCGGATGTAGGCGCCTGACTCGACCGCGTACTTCTGGGACTCACCGTCGAGCACGGAGCCCATGCGATGGACCAGGGCACCATCGATGTCGCGCGCCAGCAGCGCGTCCCACTCCCGGCCCCAGATGACCTTGACCACGTTCCAGCCGGCACCCCGGAAGACCGACTCCAGCTCCTGGACGATCTTGCCGTTGCCGCGGACCGGTCCGTCCAGTCGCTGCAGGTTGCAGTTGACCACGAACGTCAGGTTGTCGAGACCCTCACGTGCTGCGATCGAGAGCGCTCCCAGCGACTCCGGCTCGTCCATCTCGCCGTCGCCCAGGAACGCCCACACCCGGCTGCCGCTGGTGTCCTTGATGCCCCGGTTGTGGAGGTATCGGTTGAAGCGCGCCTGGTAGATGGCGGACAAGGGACCGATACCCATGGAGACCGTCGGGAACTCCCAGAAGTCGGGCATCAGGCGTGGGTGGGGGTATGAGCTGAGGCCCTGGCCGGGGACGACCTCCTGGCGGAAGTGGTCGAGCTGGTCCTCCGACAGGCGGCCCTCCAGGAAGGCGCGAGCGTAGATGCCCGGCGCCGCGTGACCCTGGTAGAAGATCTGGTCGCCCATGCCGGGCGCGTCCTTGCCCCGGAAGAAGTGGTTGAAGCCCACCTCGTACAGGCTTGCCGCAGAGGCATATGTGGCTAGGTGGCCCCCGATACCGGGGGACGTGGAGTTGGCACGCAGCACCATGGCCACGGCGTTCCATCGGACCATGCGCCGGATGCGCAGCTCCATCTGCTCGTCGCCCGGGAACTCCGGCTCCTGCTCCGGCGAGACCGTGTTGATGTAGCGCGTCTGGGTCAGGGCAGGCAGCCCGATGTCCAGCTGGCGGGCGCGCTTGAGCAGCCGGTACAGCACGAACTGCGCGCGGTCGACGCCCTCGGTGCGGACGATGGAATCGAGCGACTCGACCCAGTCGTCCGTCTCGGCGGGATCGCGGTCGGGCAAGTGCTGCTTGAAGTCGGGTTCGTGGTCGATCATGTCGGGCGACAGTGTAGGACGGGAGTGGGTTGCGGGCTGGTTTCGATCACGGTGATCGGCGCAGTCGATCGCGACGCATGGGGTGATCGATACTCAGGGGTCGTCGCCAGGCTACAGCTGCAGCGTCGCGCGGACGATGCAGTGGTCACTGCCACGGGGCGTGCAGTCCGGCTCGATGTCCAGGGGCACGAGGCCGTTGGCGCTGTAGATATGGTCGATGCGCAGCAGCCCGAAGGGCAGCCACTCGATCTCGGGTGGCCGCCACGTGAGCCCCGGCCCCAGTCCCACGGCATGCTGGGCGTCGATGAGCCCCGCGGCCAGTTCGCCGTAGCCGACCTCGCGATCGACGATGTTGAAGTCCCCGAACAGGACCAGGGGCGTGCCCGCGGCAAGGATGGGGTCGATGAGCTGGCGCAGCACGTCGATGTCCCGGTCGCGGCTCGACGCGTCATATGTGGGCAGCCCGAAGCGGCCCGGTCCGAAGGACCCGGGCAGCGGATGGGCGACGACGACCGCCATCGAGCGCCCGACCTCGGGTGTCACGGTCGCCGACAGGACGGGTGGCGCGTAGTCGAAGGTCCAGCCCTCCTCGATGGGCCAGGAGCTGAGCAGGCCGAGCCCGGTGGATCCGCCCCGCGGCTTGAGCACCTGGTACGGGAACTTGCGGCGGATGGCCGGGTCGGCCGCGATGGGATCCGCGTGGGCATGGGTCAGCTCCTCCAGGCCCACCAGTCCGGCAGGCATCGAGCGGATGGTGTCCACGACCACGACCGGATCTGCCTGGCCAAGCTCCAGGTTCCACGTGGTCACCGGCACCTGGATCGCGCTGGGGTCCGCCGAACGTGGCAGCGCGACGGTGCCGGGCACGAATCGGATGAGGAACACCACCAGGCAGGCCAGCATCAGCAGACGCAGCAACGCGACGCCGCGACGTCGCAGCAGGCACATCGGCAGGAATACCAGGAGTCCCAGGAACAGGTACGGCGCGAACACCTGGGTCAGGGCCAGGATGCCGTTGCGCTGCGGCGCGACGAGATTGATGGCGCTGAGCGCCAGGGCGGCGAGACAGGCCACGACGGCCAGCCCGAGGCACAGCCGTCGGATCATGTTGCTGGGGACGTCGGGTCGGGACTGCTCGGCTGCACTGCGCGTCGTATCCTGCCGCGCATGAGCGATTCGCATCAGACCGTGGAGATCGGCAACGTGGAGCTGGACCTGGACGCCGATCCAGGGGCAGATCCGGTGGTGCCCAACCCCGGTACCCGGTTGTCCGGGCTGGCCCTCGGCATCGACGTCGGTGGCACGGGGGTCAAGGCCGCGCTCGTGGACCTCGCGACCGCGAAGTTGGCCAGCGCCCGGTTCCGGGAGCGAACCCCTCAGCCGTCGACCCCCGAGGCCGTCGCGGTGACCATCGCATCGGTGGTCGCCAAGGTACTCGAGGGCCACGACGTGCCGGATGACCTGCCGGTCGGCTGCGGCCTGCCGGGCATCGTCAAGGACGGCCGGCTGACGAGTGCCGCGAACATCGACCGGGGCTGGATCGGCTGGCCCGCCACGGACAACATCGGAGCGGCCATCGGACGACCGGTGCTCATCATCAATGACGCGGATGCGGCCGGCTTGGCAGAGCTGGCCTACGGCGCGGCCGAGGGGCGACGAGGGACGGTGCTGCTGCTGACGCTCGGCACGGGTATCGGGAGTGCCCTGTTCATCGACGGGCGCCTGGTGCCCAACACAGAGTTCGGTCACCTCGAGTTCCACGGTCGCGACGCCGAGACGCTCGTTGGTGGCGCTGCCCGCGAACGGCGGCAGCTGGGCTGGAAGGCGTGGGCCAAGCAGTTCAACGAATACCTGGCACGCATCGAGCTGTACTTCTCGCCCGACCTCATCATCCTTGGCGGCGGCGTGAGCAAGGAGTGGGCCAAGTGGGGGCGCCTGGTGAAGACCCGCGCAGAGGTCGTCACGGCCACGTACCTGAACACCTCGGGCATCATCGGCGCCGGGTATGCGGCGGCCGCGGTGGCCAGGGCCAATGTCTCGACGGACCCCGGGTCCGACCCGCGGGCCTGACGCGCGCGTGCAGCTCCACCTCCTGGACGGTACCTACGAGCTCTTCCGGTCCCACTTCGGGCGACCGCCCCACGCGGGAGTCGACGGCCAGCCGGCGGGCGCCACGCTGGGTGTCGTCGAGAGCACCCTGTCACTGCTGCGCGAAGACGGCGTCACGCACCTCGCGGCGGCCACCGACCACGTCATCAGCTCCTGGCGTAACGAGCGGTTCGCGGGCTACAAGACCGACACCGGGATGCCGCCCGAGCTGCTGGCCCAGTTCCCGCTCGTGGAGTCGGCCCTGAAAGCCATCGGGGTGGTGCTCTGGCCGATGGTCGAGTACGAGGCGGATGACGCACTGGGCGCTGCGGCAGCCCGATGGGCCGAGGATCCGGCACTCACGCGGGTCATCATCCTGTCGCCCGACAAGGACATGGCGCAGTGCGTGCGCGAGGACGGTCGGGTCGTCACGTACGACCGGCGCAAGCGCCTGTTCGTGGATGCGGACGGGGTGCGCGAGAAGTTCGGGGTGTCACCCGCCAGCATCCCCGACTTCCTGGCGCTCGTCGGTGATACCTCCGACGGCTACCCCGGCATCCCCGGGTGGGGCGCGGTCTCGACGGCCGCCGTGCTTCGCCGCTACCCGCACCTGGAGGACATCCCGGAGTCGGTGCGCATGTGGGACGTCAGCGTGCGGGGCGCGGCTACCCTGGCCATGGCCTTCAAGGAACGCCACGACGAGGCGCTGCTCTACCGCGAGCTGGCCCTCCTGAGCCTGGATGCGCCCATCCCCCAGCGATCGGTGGACGAGCTGCGCTGGCGGGGCGTGCCGCGGGCGCCGTTCGAGGCACTCGTCGAGCGACTGGCCGCACCGGCGTTGCGCGGCCGTGTCCACCGCTGGGCGGACTGAGCTACCGCAGCAGTCCCAGCAACGTTGCGTGATGCGCCGCGGGCGCGGCGACGATGCCCGTGGCGCGCGTCGGCCGGGTGAGGTCGAACCAGGTTCCGCCGTCGTTGGACGTGACCATGGCACCACCCTCGGCCGCGATGAGACCTGCCGCGGCGATATCCCACAACGACAGGCCGCGCCACTGGATGAAGGCATCGAAACGACCGTTGCCGACCCACGCCAGCCCCAATGCCGCACTGCCCATCGAACGCGGTACCCGGACCGCCTTGCGCACGGCCAGCTCACGCTTGGCGAACCCGGTGGGTGGCAGCGCCATGGAGATGACGCCGTCGACCAGCTCGCCGGCCGAGGCGTGGATGGGGTGACCATCCAGCTGTGCGCCCTGCCCCAGGACAGCGCTGAACAGATCGTTCCGCATCGGGTCGAGGATCACGGCGACGGTCGGCTGGCCACCCACCACGAGCGCGATGCTGGTGCAGAAATGCGGGATCCCGGCGGCATAGTTGACCGTGCCGTCCAGGGGATCGATGACCCAGATCCGATGCCCTGGATCGACCGGCGTGCTGGAGCCCGATCCATCCACGGGGCCCGACCCCGCGCTCGCGGCCGAGTGACCGGATTCCTCGGCCAGCACCTCGTCTCCCGGGAAGGCACGCCGGATGGTGGCGATGATGGTCTCCTCGGACAGGTGATCGGCTTCCGTCACGACGTCCTTGGCGCTTTTCTTGACGATGTGCTCCAGCTGCTCGTAGTGCTGGACCTGGATGGCGGCTGCGGCGCGGGCCGCCTCGATGGCGACGGCGAGCTCGGCGGCGTAGGCGGGGGCAGACGGCTTGGTGGACACGTCCCGATCGTACCGGTCGCGCAGCGAGCGCGTGTCACGCGGCCCTTGCGCCGCGTACCATCCGCCCCGTGAACGTGACCGGGACGCAGGCCCGCTGGATCCTGCTGGCCGTCATCCTGGCGTCGGGGATCGTGTTCCTGGACTCCACCATCGTGAACGTGGCGCTGCCGACCATCGCGGCGGACCTGCCAGCCACGGCCGTGGGCACGCTCGAGGGCCAGGCGTATATCACCAGCGGCTACCTCGCGACGCTGTCCGCGTTCCTCATCATCGCGGGCGCGCTAGCCGATCGGTACGGCCGGCGACGGATCTTCATCATCGGCCTCGTCTCCTTCGGGCTCACCTCCGCGCTGTGCGGACTCGCGCCCACGATGGAGTGGCTCATCCTGTTCCGGCTGCTCCAGGGTGCCGCCGGCGCGCTGCTGGTCCCCGGTCCCCTGTCACTGATCACGGCCAACTTCGCGGGCCAGGCGCGTGCCCGGGCATTCGGCCTGTGGTCCGCGGCCACGGCTGCCCTGACCATCCTGGGCCCGCTTGCGGGCGGCGTCATCGTGGGCTCGTTCTCGTGGCGACTGGCGTTCCTGGTGAACGTGCCCCTGGTGCTGCTGGCGCTGTACGCCGCGTTCCGGCACGTGCCCGAGTCCCGCAACGAGGAGGCTCCGCGGCGCCTCGACTGGCTGGGCTCGGTAGTCATCGCCATGGCCGTCGGTGGCATCACCTTCGGGCTCATCCGGGGTCAGGAGCAGCGTTGGTCGGACCCGACCGCGTTCCTTGCCCTGGGCATCGGCATCGCGGCCGCCATCGCGTTTCCCATCCTCATGGTCCGCCGGCGCGATCCGCTGGTGCCCCCGGCCCTGTTCCGGATCCGGGCGTTCGCCGTCATCAACGCCTCGACATTCCTCATCTATGGATCGCTGTACACCTTCTCCTTCCTGTCCAGCGTGTACCTCCAGGGCGTCCTGGGCTACACCCCGCTGGCAGCGGCGGCCATCAGCCTCCCTGCGGGCATCCTGCTGACCCTGTTCTCGACGCGCGTCGGTACCGTCGCGGGTCGCATCGGTGCCTGGGGCTTCCTGGTGGTGGGCCCGGCACTCATGGCTGCCGGACTCGCCTGGTTCGGGCGCATCTCGTCCACCAGCGCACCCTGGTTGCTGGGCTCCGGTTCGGGGTCCGTGTGGCCACCGACGGACGTGTTCGTGGATGTGCTGCCCGGCATCCTGTTGTTCGGCGTGGGCATCACGCTCGTGGTAGCGCCGCTGACCACGACGCTCATGGGATCGGTGCCGGTGGCCAACGCGGGTCTGGGATCGGCCATCAACAACGCAGTCTCGCGAGTCGGCTCGCCACTCCTGCTCGCGATGCTGTACCTCGCCATCACGGTCGTGTTCTACAGCTCGCTCGACTCCCTGCGCCCGTCCATGGACACCGATTCGGATGCGGTCCGGGCGGTGGTCCAGCCGCTCAACCCGCCACCGGACGGCTCGGACCCTGAGACGGCTGCGGCCATCGACGCCGCCTCGACCGACGCCTTCCGCCTCGCGATGCTCATCGACGCCGCGCTGCTGGTGGCGGGCGCTGCGGTCAATGGCGTCGGCCTCCGACGTGGACGACCGGCGCAGCCGACCGAGGCCGAACCCACGCCCGCCGCGGTCGGCTGAAGGTCGGCGTCCAGGCGCCCAGTCGTGGGGCGCTTGAGGAAGCCGACGAAGGCGAGCTCGTTGGCCGTTCGAAGCGCCGGGCGACTGAGACGGCGGGGGAAGCGCCGAATCAGTCCGGATCGGAGCGGTTTCGGGGAGCTCGACGGTCTGTTCAGTCGCGGGACGACTGGAAGCCGGGCCGGGACTCGCTCAGAACCAGTCCACATCCCGCACGGGGGTGCCGGCACCGGCCAGGAACACGGCCACGATGCGCTCCGCGAAGTCGCTGTCCAGCCGGCCACCGAACATGAGCCGGAAGTAGACGGGTCCCACCAGCAGCTCCGTGGCGACGCTCAGGTCTGCATCCTCGCGCAGGTCGCCGCGCTCGATACCCCGCGCCATCACGCGGGCGACTTCCGCCCGACGGGCACGCACCACCGTTTCCCGGAACCGGTCGCCGAGCTCGGGATCCATGGCGATCTCCGAGAGCAGCGACCGGATGACCGGCCCGAAGGAGGTCTCGGTCATGGCTCGCACGGGGTTCATGACCGTCGCCAGCAACTCCGCGTGGGTGTCACCCGTGACGGCGACCTCGATATGCGGCTCGGCCAGCTCGATGAGCAGCTCCAGGGCCAGCTCCTGCCGCGAGCCCCAATGGCGATAGATGGTCGCCTTGCCCACGCCCGCGCGCGCGGCGACATGCTCCAGACGCAGACCCGAGAAGCCTTCCTCGATGAGCAGGTCCCGGGCCGCATCCAGGATCGCCCGATGCGCCCGGTCGCTCCGTGGTCGACCCCGACGGGTACCGGCCTCCGGGACATGGGCGTTCGATGGGTCCTGCGCGGCGGTCATCCCGCCAGATTACGAGACGCCGCGTCTCACCGCACGGGGCGCACAGGCGAGCCACGGCGCGTGGCCTCAGGCGGCGAGGCCGACCTCGCGGGCGATGACCTCGCGCTCGTGCAGCGCCATGCGGATGCCGTCGCGCAGCCAGCCGAGACGGCCGGAGATGGGCTGCATGAACGACGGGCACGCGAGCCACAGGGTGTCGTCCCGGGCATCGACCATCATCAGCGAGCCGCACGTGCAGGACGGGTCGTTGCGCAAGGCGTCCTCGATGAGCTGGAGCATCCGCTCCCGGTCAAAGAGGTCGCGGGCGGGAAAGTCGCGTGCGGGGATGTCGCGTGCGGGCGCGATGGGGTCGGTGTGTGCGGTCATGAGTGACCTCCGTTGATTGCGATACGAACTGTCTCGTATCCTACAGCGCGAAGATCAACGGAACAATACGGGTCGTATCGTTATTCGGTAACGAGGGCGACACGATCAGCGGAACGGCCAAGGCGCGGGCGGTCGCGCACCAGCCGCGCGTCACCTGGCAGCGGCCCGCCATGAGCAGCAGGCGGCGGCGGCCAGGCGACTCCCGTCAGGAACAGATGGCGGAGACGCGCTCGGGCAGGAAGTCAGGCTGCTTCTCGGTGGGCGGCGGCACGTCACGGGTCAGGGTCGCGGTCGCGCCGGGTGCCAGGCGGTCGGTGCGGAACGTGATGTCGTCCGGGCGTGACGATCCGTCACGCGTGATGCGGCAGGTGGCGATGCCCTCGGTGCTGCCGGTATTGACGATGGTCACGGCCACGGACAGGCCGCCGTCGGCCGTGCTCGCGTGACCCGCGACGGTCGCCGCGTAGGGTCCGCCCGCGGAGACGGCGACGCGCATCAGCAGGAAGAAGCCGATGAAGCCCACCACCACGCCCATCAGGATCGTGCCGTGCAGCTGGTTGGCGCTGGGGGTCGTGATACGTCCCGGGTTGTCTGCCTCGCACATCGAGACGCCCGGCGGTGTCTCGATGCCGCAGCGCACGCAGTGGCTCACTGGCAGGCCGTCCGGGGAGGGCGACAGGAAGCCGCGTGATTCGGTCACGTTTGGATCGGATACTGGAGCGCTGGCGGGGCTGGACACGCCCACAAGCCTACGCCCAGGCGCGTTCTCCGGCAGCGAGCACGGCGTCCAGCTGGTCGGCATCGATCCAATGGAGCACGAGCTCGTCAGCACCACGGGCCTGCCACGCCGCTGCGACACCGGTCATGTCGGCCACGATGGGTGACTCGAGTGCGGCCGCGCCGCGGGGCACATCGTCCGCGACGATGATGGACACATCCTCCCGTCGTCGCCCGGCGAGAGCCAGCGCCTCCAGGTAGATCGGCAGCAGCTTGTCGAAGTGGGGCGCGAAGGTGATCCACGCATCACCCGCGCGTGCCGCCAGTCGGGCACCCGTGGGCGTCTCACCGGCCACGATGATGCGTGGCGCGGGGTCGGGCACGGGTGACGCGAACGCCTCGGCCAGCTGGTGGAACGGGCCCTCGAAGTCGACCGGGCCGCCCTCGAATAACGCCCGGATGATGGTGATCGCCTCCTCCAGCCGCGCCGCGCGCTCAGCGGCCTCGGGGAATTCGATGCCGTATGCCAGATGCTCTGCCGGATGCCCGCCGATACCGATACCCAGCTCGACCCGCCCGGGTGCCAGGTCCGCGACCGTCATCACGATACGCGCCAGCACCGCAGGGTGGCGGTTCATGACGTTGGTCACGAAGCTGCCCAGCCGGAGGCGGGACGTCGTCGCAGCCGTGGCCGCGAGTGTGGTCCAGCACTCCAGCAGCGGATCAGCCCGCCGTCCGCGACTCACGAAGTGGTCCCAGGCCCAGACCGTGGGAAAGCCCGCGGCCTCGACCCGCGCCGCTGATTCCAGCCACCAGCGCCCGGTGACGCCGATGGTCGTCAGGTTGACCCCGATGGGGATGGCCAGACCCGGCATCGGCGGGCTTCCGACCGTCATCGGAAGGATGCTGTGCCGGCCTCGAGCGCGACCCGGATCATGGTGTCGGTGGCCCGCTCCAGGTCATCGAGGCTCATGTAGGTGCCCTCGGAGGTCTCCTCCTCGGAGAGCGTGTCGGACACGGTGAGGGCACACGCGGCGCGCACGTCCTTGCCCGCACCCTGCTCGCGGCCGGCCAGCAGGAACAGCGCCGCCGCCTCCATCTCGAAGCCCAGGATGCCCCGGCCGCGCCACTTGCTGACGTAGTCGGCATCCGGGTTGTAGAACACGTCCACGGTCGCGACCGGCCCCACGAAGGGGGTCACGTCAGCGGCTGCTGCTGCATCCACGAGGGCGCGCGTCAGGCCGAAGTCCGCCACTGGCGCGAACGGATCGCCATGGAGATAGGTATGCGTCGAGCCATCCACGGGTGCGGCCGCGGTCGCCACCACCAGGTCCCCGGTGTGGATACCGCGCCCGATGCCACCGCAGGTGCCGACGCGGATGAGTCGCGTGGCGCCGAGTCGGAACAGCTCCTCCACCACGATGGAGAAGGAGGGCGTGCCCATGCCCGTCGTCTGGACGCTCACCGGAACGCCCTGGTACGTGCCGGTGTAGCCGTACATGGCGCGATGGTCGTTGACCTTGCGCGCGCCGTCGAGGCCGCCGTCGAACATCGCCGCGATGCGTGTCGCCCGGTTGGGGTCGCCGGGCAGCAGCACGAGCGGGGCATAGTCGCCGGGCTCAGCGCGCAGGTGGATCTGGGGCATAGGTCGAGGACTCCAGGGACAAGGCGGGTGGGCCGCGCCAGTCTACCCGGGGTGATCGCCGTGGTCAGGCCCAGGCAACGCTGGATGACAGCGATCCGTTCGTCCGGTAGGGTGCCTCGATGACCGCCTCGCAGGTGACCCACGCGGACGCGCCGTCGGGCATCGCTCCGGGCGCGAGCGTCGTGTTCGAGCACGTGACCAAGCGCTACGACGCGGGCGCCAAGGGTCCGGGCGCCGTCAACGACCTGTCCATGACCATCCCTGCCGG
>JBBQNA010000101.1:0-11800 GCA_038329515.1 Candidatus Limnocylindrales bacterium
GGTGCGCGACGCCGGCGAGAACTTCGTGGTCACCGGCCGCTATCTCGTGTTCTCGGACCTGTGGACGAGCTCGCCACCCACCTCGTACGACACCAGGTGCGACGACGCGCCGCGTGGCAATACCTACGGCTGGCGTCTCCGTCCCGGATCGCATCACGTGACCATCCAGCGATCCCGTGCCGTCGGGCTCCATTTCGCGGTCTGGATCGAGGCCGGATCGCATCATCATCGCGTGCTCCACAACGACTTCGTCGACATCAACGTCAAGGATCCGAACCCGGCCTCGGATGCGGGCGCGGTGGCGGTGGCCATCCATGGCGACGACAACGAGGTCGCTTGGAACCACATCGAGGGCAGTGATTCCTGCTCCCTGCTATATGACCGCGACGGCGCCGCCATCGACATCTATGGCGGCCAGCGGAATGTCATCCACCACAACGTGGCGGTGGACAACAACGCGTTCCTGGAGCTGGGGCGCAACCAGCACACGGGCCGCATTGCGCGCGACACCACGGTCGCCTACAACGATGTCCGCTCGAGGCTCACGATCGCCAACTTCCTGGTCGTCCGGGGCGACCAGGACAGATATGGTCCGACACCTGGCACGGATGTCCGCCACAACTCGGTCTACCTCAGCGGCGCGGAGAGCTATGCCCTCCAGTGCGCCAAAGGGTGCACGCCGGCGATCCTCGTCTTCCGGGACAACATCGTGTGGGCCCGGGACCGGGTCGGCTTCGTCGATGGCACCTGGGCCGAGGCACGCAACGTCTGGTGGAGCCCGACCAGGCCGAACCTGTGGTTCACCATCGCATCCAGCTCCTTCCACGCCGATCCACGCTATGTCGATGGGTCGGGCGGAGACCTGCATCTCCGATCGACCAGTCCTGCCGTGGATGCGGGCGGTACACCTCCGACCCTGCCCGGCGGTGCGCGTGACCTGGACCTGCGAGCGGTACCCCGGGGCGCCGCGCCGGATATCGGGGCCTACGAGCGCTGAGCTGGCGCTGAGCTGGCGCCGCCCCAACACTGCGCTGGCGCCGCCCCAACACTGCGCGTCGGTGCCTCAGCAGGTGCCGGGCTGCTTGAGTGCGGACCGGGCAAGCTCCTTCATGATCGCGAGCAACACGCCGGCACCGCCCAGACCGTACTGCGACTGCGAGTCGAGGAGCTTGGCCGCGATGGTCGCAGCCGCGAATGCGATGCCGCCCCACCGGACGAAGCAGAAGAACACCCGCGCATCCATGTCCAGGATGATGGTCTCCTCTGCCATCTCCCCTCGGCCGTCGTCCATCTGGTCGGTCGTCCGGCCAGTGGCCGGATCCACCTGCCACCAGCCCACCCGCTCGGTGCCGCCCAGGAGGACCGGCTTCGCGGGCGCGATAAGGACCAGGCCCGCGGACGTGGCGGCATCCATGAGCACCCTGACAGCGGGCGGATAGGGACCCTCCGGATCGACCGTGGCCGTGATGAGGACAGGCTCGATACCGGCGCCATCGGCCGCTTCGAACACGTCCGCCACGCTCGTCGCGCTCGCCACCTCGCCCGTGTCCGTGCCCAGGTCGCTACTGAGCATCAGGCTCTCCGCCACATGGCTCACCACACCTGCCACGATTCCCGGCGGTGTCGCGACCGGCACATCCGTGACCGGCAGCGTCAGGAAGCTGCGGTGCAGGATGTCGACCTCCAGGCGCAACCGGCGGCTGCCGCCATCGCCCTCGGCCGCAGCCATCGTGAACGACGTGATGTTGGGCGCGTCCAGCACCGGCCGGACGCCCATCGGGATGGCCTTCGCTCCCGCCAACGCGTCACGCGAGAAGTGGTATGCGTTGGCCAGCGACGACAGCGCCGTGCTCGCATCGGCCGCAGGGTCGATGGCGGCGAGGTAGCTGCCGCCGATGGGGCCGCCGACGACCGCGATCGAGCGCAGCGCCGTGAGCGGCAGGTATTCATCCGGCGTGCCGCTGCCGACGTCCACCAGCTCCACCGGCGGGATGGTCGTGAGGTCGACCGCTCCTGCGCTTCGGGCAACAGGTCCGATGCGATCGAACACCTGCCGCCGGACGACGACTGGCGCACGTCCCGGTGAGCTGATCGCGATCTCCAGCCACTCCGCGGTCGCCTGACCCGTCTGGACGCCAGAGCCGTCCGACTCTCCGAACAGGTCCCCGCCGGAGGCCATCACGATGGGCGTGACACCCACGATCGTCGTCGGCCCGACCGCAAGGGTGGCCCGGTACTCGGTGGTGCCCTCGATGATGGTGCCGATGCTGGAACCAAGACCTGACAGACCCGACGGCATCATGTTCGTGAACGTGATGGGCATGCCGGACGATCCGTCCGAGAACTCGGCATGCGTCAGGATCGGGTCCTCGGCCAGCGCGCCGCCGCGAGCGGTCTCGAGGATGACGGTGATGTCGACCCGGTGGCGGAGGTCGTCCGGCAGCGTGTCGAGGGGTGTCGGCGAACTCGCGATGGTCGTGCCCGCCAGCAGTGCGCCCACCTCCGGGTCGGCCGACGGCGCGGGTGCATTCGAGGGCCTGGCACTGGACCCCAGACCGTCACCGCGAGATGCCGCCGCGGCCAGGGCCGTCGCGGTCGCCGCATCCGCGGACGTGGCCGACAGCAGCGATGCCTCCCCGGCGGCATCGAGCGTGCCGGTGGCGTAGCGGTAGTCGACGAGCGCGGCATCGAGCAGGGAGCCGAGCAACAGCGCCTTGTCCACGGAGTTCCCGGCACGTGCCCAGAGCGTGCCGAGCGGCCCCCGGAGGGCACCCTCGTAGGGTTCGTAGCGGATCTCGTCCGCCACGAACCGAAAGATCCGGTCGGTGTCGTAGTCGAGACTGGCCGCCAGGTCGTCGACTGCCGGCACCGGGGCGTTGGCGGTCAGCGTTCGCCGACTCGATGACGGTCGCCGTGCTGCCATGGCCGACAGTGGCAGGGACGCGAGCGCGGCTCCGGTGCCGCACGCCACGGCGAGGAAACGACGTCGGCCGACGAGTCGGTCAAGGATGGGGGATGCGGGGCCTGTGGCCTGCTGCAGTGACACGATCCGTCGCCGTTCCGGGACTGGCTGGCGACGAGGGTAGCACCGGGGCCCCGGGGGTTCACTATGCTCGGCAGGGCACGTCGTCTGGCCCAGACCCGGACCACGGTGCTCGGACCACTGCCAGCCCGCACCGACAGATCGATCCGCGGCCCACCTTGTGCGTAGTGGCGGCCCCACCGCTGGCCCCGTTCGACCGATACCATGGCGCGCCTCGCCACAGTGGAGTCTGAGATGGAACGACCCGACTTCGACCTCAGCGGCCAGGTGGCCCTCGTCACGGGCGGCGGGCGCGGCATCGGCCGCGACCTGGCGCGGGTCCTGGCGGCGTCCGGGGCACACGTCCTTGCGGGCGTACGCGACGCCGACCTTGGTGATGTGGCGTGGGACGCTCCCGGCGCGGGACGCGTGCGGCCTATCCAGCTGGATGTCACGGACGTGCGCGGGACGCGGGCTGCCGTGGATGCTGCCGTGGCCGAGCACGGGCGCATCGACATCCTGGTCAACAACGCCGGCCTGGGAGCGAATCACGACGCCCTGGACGTCACCGAGGACGATTGGGACGCGATGATGGCCGTCAACCTCAGAGGACTCTTCTTCACCTGCCAGGCAGTTGGGCGTCACATGGTCGAGCGGGGCTACGGACGGGTCGTCAACCTCAGCTCGCAGGCCGGTGTCGTGGGCATCCGGCGCCATGCCGTCTACTCCGCGAGCAAGGGCGGCGTGAACCTCGTGACCAGGGTGCTCGCCCTCGAGTGGGCGCCACATGGTGTGACGGTCAACGCCATCGCGCCCACCTGGATCTACACCCCGGGGACCGCCGAGCGGCTCGACGACCCGGCGTTCCTGGCGGAGGTGCTGGCGCGCATCCCCGTCGGTCGGGTCGGCTCGACCGCGGATGTGGGGGCGGCCGTGGTCTTCCTCGCGTCACGTGCCGCGGGACTCGTGACGGGCACCATCGTCTCCGTGGACGGAGGCTGGACGGCCCAATAGCTGCGGCCGGCTCGGGGCGTCCGGGCTTACCATGGGATCGCCGATGACCATCGCCCCGAACGACTTCACCCACCTCCATGTGCACACGGAGTTCAGCCTGCTCGACGGGCTCGGTCGCATCGACGACCTGACCGCAGAGGCGTCCCGCCAGGGCTTCGATTCGCTGGCCATCACCGACCATGGCGCCCTCTACGGCGCGGTCGCGTTCTACCAGTCCTGCAAGAAGCAGGACATCAAGCCCATCATCGGCGTGGAGACGTACGTCGCCCGTCGATCGATGACCGACCGGGAAGGCAGCAAGGACTCCCAGCCATACCACCTCATCCTGCTGGCCAAGGACTGGACGGGCTACCAGAACCTGTGCCGCATCGTCACCGATGCCCACATCGATGGCTACTACTACAAGCCGCGCATCGATCGTGACTACCTTGCCCAGCACAGCGCGGGTCTCGTGGGCCTATCAGCGTGCCTCAACGGTGAGGTGTCGCGGGCACTCGAGACGGACGACTGGGACCTGGCCAAGCGTATCGCCGGCTCCTATTCGGACATCCTGGGTCCCGACAACTTCTACCTGGAACTCCAGGATCACCAGATCCCCGACCAGCACCGGCTGAACGAGAAGCTGTTGCGTCTGGCGCCCGAGATGGGCCTGCCGCTGGTGGTCACCAACGACCTCCACTACGTCCATCGCGAGCAGCGCGAGGCCCATGACGCGCTGCTGTGCATCGGCACCGGCTCGATGGTCGAGCAGACCAACCGGATGCGCTTCGACACGGACGACTTCTACCTCAAGTCCACGGCCCAGATGGCGGCGCTGTTCCCGGGTCAGGAGGAGGCCATCCGGAATACCCGGCGCATCGCCGAGATGGTCGACATGCAGTTCGACTTCGAGACCCTGCGTCTGCCGGACTTCCCGGTGCCGGACGGTCACACGGTCGAGACCTGGCTGCGTGAGGAGTGCCAGCGGGGACTTCACCAGCGGTACGGCACGGTCACGGACACCATCCTGGCCCGGCTCGACTATGAGCTCGGCATCATCATCCAGATGGGCTACGCGGGCTACTTCCTGATCGTCGCGGACTTCGTCCGCTTCGCCCGGGAGTCACGCATCGCGACCACTTGCCGAGGCAGTGCGCCGGGTTCCATCGTGACCTACACCCTGGGCATCACCCCGGTCGACCCCATCCACTACCAGTTGCCGTTCGAGCGCTTCCTGAACCCCGACCGGGTGACGATGCCGGACATCGACGTGGACTTCGAGGACAGCCGGCGTGAGGAGGTGATCGCCTACGTCACCCGCAAGTACGGCTCGGACCACGTGGCCCAGATCATCACCTTCGGCACCATGGCGGCACGCGCCGCCATCCGGGACGTGGGGCGCGTGCTGGGCATGGGCTACGGCGAGGTCGACCGGATCGCCAAGGCGGTCCCCAACCAGCTGGGCATCACGCTCGCGGAGTCGCTCCAGAGCGAGCCGCTCAAGGAGATGTACGCCAACGACGCCACGGTGCACAAGCTCATCGACCTGGCCCAACAGGTGGAGGGCGTCACCCGCAACGCATCGACCCATGCTGCGGGAGTGGTCATCAGCCGGGAGCCGCTGACGGACTTGATGCCGCTCCAGAAGGCGACCACGTCGGACGCGCTCATGACCCAGTACGAGATGCACGGCGTCGAGGCCCTGGGCCTGCTCAAGTTCGACTTCCTGGGCCTCTCCAACCTGACCATCCTGCGCCAGGCGGTGGACCTCATCGTGGCGGAGCGGGGCGGTGACCGGATCGACATCGACCACATCCCGCTGGATGACGCGAAGACGTTCGAGCTGCTCTCATCGGGTGAGACGACCGGCGTGTTCCAGCTGGAGTCCGCGGGCATGCGCCGCTACATCCGGGAGCTGCGCCCCACGTCCGTATATGACCTCGCGGCGATGGTCGCGCTCTTCCGGCCCGGGCCGATGGACAATATCCCGGCCTATATCCGGCGCAAGCACGGCCAGGAAGCCGTGACGTACCTCCACCCGCTGCTCCAGCCGTTCATGGAGAAGACGTACGGCATCTTCGTGTACCAGGAGGACATCATGGCCGCCGCCATCGCGCTGGGCGGCTTCACCGGTCCCGAGGCGGATACCCTGGGCTACGCCATCCGCAAGAAGAAGTCAGACGTACTCCAGGGTCAGAAGGGCAAGTTCGTGACCCAGGCCGCGGAGCGAGGCGTCGACCCGAAGGTCATCGACGCCGTGTTCAAGGCTTTCGAGCCCTTCGAGCGCTACGGCTTCAACAAGGCCCACGCCACCTGCTACGGGCTCATCGCCTACCAGACCGCGTATCTCAAGGCGAACTTCCCGGTCGAGTACATGGCCAGCGTGCTCACCGCCTTCCGCGACAACACCGAACGCGTGGCAGGTGCCGTCGCGGAGTGTCGGCGTATCGACATCGCGGTCCTGCCGCCAGATGTCCATAGCAGCGGCCTCCACTTCACGGTCGAGGGGCAGGCGATCCGGTTCGGGTTGCTGGCTGTCAAGAACGTCGGACAGGGTGCCATCGAGTCGATCGTCGCGGCACGTGAGAGTGGCGGCGCCTTCCGGTCGCTCGCGGATCTATGTGCGCGGGTGGACCTGCGCCTCGCCAACAAGCGGGTCCTGGAGTCCCTGGCCAAGGTGGGTGCCTTCTCGGCATTCGGGCATCCGGCCCAGATCCTCGTCGGCCTCGACGATGCCATCGCCTACGGCCAGGCGGAGCAGCGCGACCGGATCTCCGGTCAGGGATCCCTGTTCGACGACATCGGCGCCGACGGCGGCACCCTGGAGCGGCCGCTCGGCCCGGCGACCGAGGCGCCATCACGGGAGCGGTCGCGCTGGGAGAAGGAGCTGCTCGGCCTGTACCTGTCGGACCACCCGCTGGGTGACCTGGCGGCGGAGATGGGCCGCTACGTGAACGCGTGGTCATCGGACATGACCGAGGAGCTGGACCAGCAACGCATCGTGCTGGGGGGCGTCATCACGGGTCTGCGACGGGTCGTGACCAAGAGCAAGTCGACCATGGGTATCGCGACCCTCGAGGACCTCCAGGGCTCGACCGAGGTGGTCATCTTCCCCAAGACCTTCGAGGAGACCGCGAGCGTCTGGGCCGACGATGCCATCCTGCTGGTCGCGGGGCGTGTCGACCACAAGGGCGAGGAGACCGTGCTCCTGGCCGATACCGTCTGGACCTGGGAGCAGGTGCAGGCACTCGGACCGGACGGATTCGGGCCCGCGGTGGCAGCCGGAGAGCGTGGTCGGCGCGGCGGGCGGCCGGGCGGCGAACGGCATGGCACTGCGCCTGCCAACGGCCGGGGCCCGTGGAATGGCAACGGATCGGGCAGCGGCAATGGATCGAGTACCGGCAACAGCCCGGCCAACGGCCATGCCCCGACCAACGGCAACGGCTATCGCAACGGCAACCAGGCTGCGCGACCGCCCGCCGCGGTGCCCATCAGCGGCGATCCTGGCGGCCTCAGCCAGGGCCCGGTCGCGGTACCGGTGCGACCGCAACCCACGGTCGTGCCCATCGAGCCGCTCATCCGGACCGTGCCCCACGTCTCACCCCTGCGCGGCGGCGGGGTGCTCGGCTCACTGGACGTGCTCGTGCGGGCCGGGTCCGGCACGAGCCGACCGTCAAGCGACCCGCAGCCGGAAATGCCGACGGCGCCACGACCACAGCCGCCGGAGCCCATCGGCGACCTCCCAGGCCCGCCATCCCTGGGCAGCCTGGCGCCCGATGGTGGGGATGAGCCGCCATGGCCCGATGAGGCGCGCGCGGAACAGGTGCGCGAGTTGGATGCCGCGACGCCGCAGGTCTCGGCGGGCGTTGCCCAGGTGTTGCACGTCCGGTTCGGGCGAGCGCCCCAGGACAGGGTAGCTGCAGCATTCGGGACGCTGCGCGAGGTATTCGTGGCTCATCCGGGGGACACGGGCGTGGTGCTCCACGTACCGGCCGCCGGTGGTCGGCAGCAGGAGATGCAACTGCGCATCGGTGTCGCGTATGACGCGGAGCTGCTGGCGGATGTCCAGCGCCGGCTCGGTGGGCTCGCGGAGCTCAGCCTGTCCTGAGGATCTGAGACTCGGTTCCACACGCGCAGCGGTGTCCGCTCAGCGGCGCCGGATGGTGGTGCGCCAGGGCGGCTCGATGGACGACAGCCGGTGGCGGTTGCCTTCGATCCAGGCACCGAGGTGGGCCAGCGGCAGGCCGAGCCGCGCGTAGTTCGTCATCTGGGCTCCCTCGAACGCTCCCGGCCGCGGCCGCCTGGGTCGCCGCAGGAGCGCATCGCGGCGGTTGGGGCCGGCCCACCTCCCCAGCTCGAGGTACCGCAGGAGTCCGTCGGGCACGAGCCCCGGCACTGCTCGAGCCTGCTCGATATCCGCCCGCAGCCATGCCAGGGCCTCGGGGGTCGCCTTGTGGCCGACCACGCCCGCGAGCGCCGGCCGCCGGTCGTGGCTGGTCCGCAGCGTACCTGCGACTGGATCGGCGGCGGCGAGCACTTCCTGGCTGAACGCGCCCCGCGCCTTGCGCCGGATACCGACAGCGAGGGCGGCGAGGATCATCTCCGGCCGACTGGTGGGTGTCTCGACGCGTACCTCGGGCCCGAACAGCCACATGGGCATGGTGATGATACCCCGCGTATCCCGGGTCTCGATGGTCGACAGGACCAGCCCGTTGGCATCACCCTCCAGGTGTCGGACTGCCGCGAGCCAGCTCGCATGGGCGGTGTCCATGATCCAGGGCACAGCAGTCTCCGCCAGGGTCTTGCCGATGATGGGCGGCCGCTCGACCTGGGTCCGGAGTGCGATGAGTCGGGCCCGTCCGGGAGGCTGTACCAGCATCTCGGCCGTGATGTTGGCGCCCCCGATGAGCACGCCACCGATGGTGTCCGTCAACACCGGCTGGCCGTTCGATCGAAGTGCGGCACCCAGCGGTCCCATCCACGTGTGCATCGCCACCATGCCGCCGGTGCGATCACGGACCTCCTCACCGGCGACCGGATATGGCACTGCGCTGGGGTCGACGTATCGGAGCTCCAGGTCGAGCAGCGCGGCCAAGTCACGGGTGATGGGCACGTCGTCCCGACCGTCGTCCTTGGACGTGCTCCACGCGGTCATGTCCGTCCCGACATCCCGGGCGGCGATGGCCACCAAGCGGGAATCGTAGCCGCCACTCAGCGCCAGGGCGTACGGCACGGGCTGCATGCCGCGCATCGTGTCTCGCAGTCGCTCCATGATCTCGACTGGGTCGCCGGCGTCCTGGTCGACCGAGTCGAGGCCATGCCACGGCGGCGACCATCGTTCGCTCCGGATTCGCCGGGTGGCACGGTCAAGGATGTGCATCCGGGAGCCCTGCAGGCGGCGGACGGCCTGGAACGGGGTCCTGTCGCCCGACGGGCAATGGAAGACGATGACCGATGCCCACGCCTCCCAATCCACGTCGAGGGGCGCCGGGTCGAGAGAGACGAGGGGCTCGATCCGGCTGGCGAACCAGAGCGCATCGCCCAGGTACCGCGTGAACAGGTCGATGAACCCCAACGCCCCCGAGTGCAGCACGACCTGGTCGCCATCATCGACCAGGCCCGGGGCCTCCGCAGCGACGGCTGCCGCTTGCCAGTCGTCGGTCGGCGCCGGGGAGCGGTCGCCGAACGCCCAGGCCCGCACTGGGCCGTCGACCCGGTACGGTGACAGCGGCGCGTTGGCCAGCAAGACGACCCCAGTCGCCTCATGGACGGTGGTCAGTCCCGGAACGGCCCGATGCAGTCGAGCGAGGCGGTCGGGCGCCACGACTCCCAGCGCACCACACACGAAGGGGCGCGCCCGGAAGTCGATGGGACTCGGTTCCACCAGCAGGTGAGGTCGCCCTTGAATGTCGGCGTCAGCCAGACTGGCGGAGCGCAAACACGGCGGACGTGCCGGGCGTCAGGTCGTTCGTGACGTCCTTGACCACGACGGCGGAGTCCTTCAGCGCCAGACCGGCACCCTTCTGGGCGTCCCGGATGGCTGCGAGGGCCGCCGGGTCGTCGGTCTCGATGTCGAACGTGATGACCACCAGGTCGCTCATGTGTCCTCCATGCCTGCCGCCGATCCGTCGCGCATCCGCCTGCGTGCCGTGGCCGTCATGGTACCCGCGGGATGGCACGAGTGGCAGCCGTGAGCGAAGGCGCTGTGACCGGACGGGAGCTCGACAGGGAATCGCGCGGAGGCGCGGCCGTACCCCCAGTCCGGTCACCTGCATGACGGGACCTGGGCGCCACCTACGCCATACGTACTGCTGCGTAGACCCTTGTCCGGCGCCGCGGCGAGGGTCGCGCATGCGACCGACTCACAACCGCTCCTTGAGGCCCACGATCCGACGATACGAGTCGCGCAGGCGGTCCAGCGGCAAGGCGCCCTCACGCGCCTTGGCCAGGAGCGTCTCGTACAGTCGCCGCGTGGTCTTCTCGGATCCAGTGGTCAGGATGAGGTCCGTACCGGCGGCCGCCGCCCGGATCGCGAGGTCGCTGACCCGCAGGCCGCGCGCATGAGCCGTGCCGTCCAGGGAGTCAGTGATGGTGACGCCGGCGAAGTCGAGATCGTCGCGCAGCAATGTCACGGCGATGGCGTGCGACCAGCCAGCCGCGTTGCGATCATCGAACGCGCTGTAGGTCACGTTGGAGAGCATGATCAGCGGGATGTCGTGATCGATGGCGCGGCGATATGGCAGCAGGTCCGGGGCGAGCACCGACCGCGGCGCCTCGATGGTCTCGACGTAGTGATCGGTATTGCGGATGGCCAGGCCGATGCCCGGGAAGTGCTTCATCGTGGCCATGACACCACTGGACGCGAGTCCGGTCGCGAAGGCATCGGCCAGTCCCTGCTGGACCATGAATGAGGCCCGGGAGCGCGGCACGTCAGCGACGGGCGCCAAGTTCACGTTGATGCCCAGCGCCCGGAGCGCGGCCCCGGTCCGGGCGCCCTGGAGACGAGCGATGGAGGTGCTGCCGATGCGGCCCATCTGGGGCACCGTCAGGGTCGGTGGTGCCCACGTGACCCGCTTGACCGAGCCACCCTCCTGGTCCACCGCGATGAGCAGCGGTGGCTGGCCGCCATCAGCCGCGGCACGCTGGAGCCTGCGGGTCAGCTCGACGAGACCGGTGCGCGTGCGGATATTGGACGTCAGCAGCACCACGCCACCGATGCGGCCATGGCGGATGCGTCGCAACAGGGAAGCGCTGGGTTGACGGCCGGACATCCGGACCACGAGCTTCTGTCCGATGAGCTGTTCCAGGCTCGGAGCCTGTCGATCGGCGTGGACGGCCGCAGTCCAGGCGGCGCCGATCTC
Organism: Candidatus Limnocylindrales bacterium; assembly: GCA_038329515.1. Classification (GTDB taxonomy): domain Bacteria; phylum Chloroflexota; class Limnocylindria; order Limnocylindrales; family CSP1-4; genus JAFMJV01. Next base: position 11,377 of record JBBQNA010000101.1, read on the forward strand.
ACAGTGCAGGGTCTCCAGCCAGACCCGCAGGTCCATGACGGTCGACGGCGGTGCGCATGGCGACGTGGTCGCCGGGCTGGCGTCCTGGGCATGCGCCGCTGGTGCCATGCCGTGCAGCAGCAGCAGGCACAGCGCCACGATACCGATCCGATGGATGCGAAAGCGCCGCACGAACGACCTCTGTGTTCGAACTGAGCTGGTACATGGAGGGGGATTCGAACCCACCAGGTTGCCCTCGCTGATCTTGAGCGGCGACGCTGAGTCCGCCACCGACTGATGATGCAGCATTCACGTGTGGGGCTCGTTCGGGGAGCGCGCCGACCGCCGCGACCTGAGCGATGCGACTGCTGCCAGCACCTGGGGTGAGCCGTTGACTCCGGCGCGCACCAATGCCGTACGTGCCAACGAACCGCGTGCGGCCGCG
>JBBQNA010000102.1:0-11708 GCA_038329515.1 Candidatus Limnocylindrales bacterium
GACCCGGCGGCTGCCAGCAGCAGCTCGGATGCGGAGTAGCCTGACGGACCGTGGCGTCCTTCGCCATCGGGCAGCACGTGGGGGGCGTTGATGTCGATGCGCCGGCCGCGGATGGTGCCTTCGGACACGAAGCGCTCGCCGACAGGATCCCAATCGATGGTCACGGTCTTCACGCCACCATCATGCCCCAGGGAGGCTGTACAGCCTTTGGACGCTACCTGCTCGTCAGAGCTGACCGGCGATGGTGGACAGGATGGAGCTGATCTGGTCGCCCATCAGCAGCAGGGCGATGACCGAGAAGATGACGATGAGGGACAGGATGAGGGCGTACTCCGCGAGTCCCTGACCTGCATCCCGGCGGCGTACCGCGCGGTCGCGCCATGGCATGCTGTCACTCGCCGATGACGGACCAGATGAACCCCATGAAGATGAAGATGCCCGCGAACATGCCGATGAGCGCCAGGCCACCCTCCTGGGTCGCCGGCAGGCCCATGGTCATGAGCAGACCCATCGTGACCACCCAGACGACGATCAGTCCACCGAACAGGTAGCGCGTGTTGACGCTCGTGATCGCCTTGACCCAGCCGGTCTGGCGGCGGTCGACCGAGAGTATGATCACCGCCAGCAGCGAGACCATCGCCGCACCCATCAGGATGCCGCCCAGGAACGCGACCCAATTGCCACCCTCGATGGCCGACCTGAAAGCCCCGTAGAGCGAGAACAGCATGATCCCTGTCAGCCCGAAGGCGAGCAGGAAGCCGAGGTTGCGCAGGCGATCCATGGTCATTTCCGCACGATACTAGCAGAGGGCCCCAGCCTGTTGCGGGCCTGTCGAAAGCACCCGGCTGCGTAGGTTCGACTCGACTTGTCGCGTGTCTCGGCTCGCTGGGGAGTCCCGTGTCTACCCTCGCGCAGCGCGTCTCCCCGTGCCCTGGGCCCGCGTACGCCCAGCGCGGCTCCCCGTGCCCCGCGTCCCGCCCAGCGGGCGATGAAGCCAGGGAACGACCGCAGGTCAGGCTTCCGTGGCCGGGTCTCCCGGGAGGCGGGCTAGTCGGCCAACGAACACCCCGGATCGGTCGACGTCCAGTGCCCTATTGGCCTGATCGCCCTTCTAGCGGGACGCCAACGCACCCAGCGGACGCTGAGACTGCACGCGCCTGACAGACCAGGACGGCGGCGTCAGCGCACGTAAGGCCGGGGTAGATCGCTGACGCCATCCTCGCTACGTCATGACAAGCCGTGAACGCAGGTACGACCGTGCGGCAGCCCGTGCCGCGAAGGTTATGGCCGTGGTCTGCGCCGAACTCCGGGAGGCACGACTGTCCTCTGGACGGAGCCAGCGGGACATCGCGATGGCGGCGCGAATCTCGCCGTCACAGTTGGCGCGTATCGAGCTCGGGCAGAACCGTTCGGTCCCGCTGCGAACGCTGGTCTTGCTGGGTTCGATGCTCGGTCTCGACGTGATGGTCAAGTCCTACCCGGGCGGGCGGATCCTGCGAGACGCGCCGCAACTTGGTGTGCTATCGCGATTCCGAGATCGGTTGGACGGTGAGTGGCGCTGGCGCCAGGAGGTGCTCGTGGCACATGACGAGCAGCGCGCCTGGGATGCATACATCAAACACGCGGGCACCCGCGCCGAGTTCGTGGTCGAGGCCGAGACGCGTATCCACGATGTGCAGGCGCTGCTCCGTCGGATCGCACGCAAGCGCGAGGCCTCAGGCAACGTTCGGGTCGTGCTGCTGGTTGCCGGCACGCACAACAACCGTCAGGCGATCGAGCTCGCGCGGGACGCGTTCGCCGCTGAGTTCCCCGGCAGCATGCGATCGTGCATGCGAGCACTCGCCGACGGGCGTGTTCCCGAGCAGGACACCGTGGTCATCCTTGGCCCAGGGCAGGCACTATCGCCTGGCCTGTCTCGCCCAGCGGGCGATGAAGCCAACGATCACTCGTGATGACCGCGTCCGTGGCCGGATCTCCCGGCTGGCGGGCCAGTCGGCCAAGGAACACGCCGAATCGATCGGCGTCCAGTGCCTCATTGGCCTGATCGCCCTCGCGGCGGGAGGCGGCGGGAGGCGGCGGGAGGCGGCCTGATACCCGGGCGGCGGGCGTGATCACCCTGGCGGCGGGAGGCGGCCTGATACCCGGGCGGCGGGCGTGATCACCCACGCGATCGCGCCTCGCGACCGGGACGCCGGAGCCGCTGCCGACCTGCGGGTCAGGCGAGGAGGCTGTCGCCCAGCTTGCCGGCAGGGTCGACGACGCCTGGCAGCGCGAAGAAGAAGCCGCCGCCCTGCGCCTGGATGTACTCCGCCAAGGGTTCGTTATCCAGGCGCCGCTGGATGGTCGTGAAGCCCTCGTCCAGGCTCCGCTGGAACGAGATGAACGCGAGACCCTGATCCAGCAGCCCGGCACCGTCGAAGCCGCGCGAGAACGAGTACCCGCGCCGGAAGATGCGGTTGCGCTCGGTGGCGGCAGTCCGCGGATCGGCCAGCCGGATGTGGGCATCGATGGGCGTCGTGGCACCCGACTGATCTGCGCTGTAGTCCGGCACATCCTCCTCGCGATGGCCGTCCAGCGGCGCACCGGTGCGCTTGCTGCGCCCGATGATCGCCTGCTGCTCGGCGAGCGGTGCCCGGTCCCAGCGCTCCACGAACATGCGGATGAGCCGCACCGCCATATAGCTGCCGTCGGTCGCCCATGCCGGCTCGCCGTCATCCGGCGACACCCAGACGAGGCGCGAGAAGTCCTCCCCGCCAACGGATGGGTTGGCCGTACCGTCCTTGAAACCCAGCAGGTTCCGGGTCGTCGTCTTGCCTTCGGCGGCGATCGCATCCGGTCGATGGAAGCCGTCCTCCATCCAGCGCAGCGCCATCCAGCCGCGCGTGCCGGCCATCAGGTAGCGCAGCCCATGGACACACGCCATCTCGTCCACGCCGCAGATCTGGAGCAGCAGGTCACCGTGTGTCCGTGCCGGGTCGATGACGTCGCCCACGAAGCGGGGCATCGGCGTCAGCTCCCGCGGTGCGCGTTCGGCGAGACCGAAGCGGTCGTCGAACAGCGATGCCCCGACCGCGACCGTCACGGTCAGGCTGGCGGGCCCGATGGACGGCCCCAGCACACCACTCTCGGGCGGCGGGTAGGAATCGTCGATGGGTGGCGGTGGCGTCCCCGTGGTCAGGTCACGGATGCGCGCGGTCAGCTCCTCGAACACCGCCGCCAGCCCTGCGCGGTCCGCGGCGACGACATCGAACGCGGCCAGGATGGCATTCGGCTGGGCGATGCCCGGTCGGTCGATGCCTGCCTGGTGGACACCCTCGAAGGGGATGATGACCGGCGCCAGGTTGATGCCCGGAACGGCCGGCGGGGTCGATGCCACGGGGGCGTCAGCGGCGAGGGCGGCGGCGCCGCCCAGGACTCCTGCGCTCACCGAACCGATGACGGCGCCCGCGCCCACCACCGCGGTCGAGGCAAGGAACCGGCGCCGGGTCAGCCCCGGCCGGGGTGTGTCGGACACGCTGTGCTCAGGCCGCCAAGCCGAGGATGCCGGCCAGCCGTGAGAGGACCTCGGTCAGCCCGGCCAACGCGCTCTGGAGCGCCGTGAGGTCGGTCGGGGTGATGTCCTGGAAGGACTGGAAGCCGTCGCCATCGCGGTACAGGTCGGTGACCGCATCGACGCCGGCGAAGGCCGCGTCGAGCTGGGCGAGGTAGTCGGGTGCCACCGCGGCCAGGGTCGGGCGGAAGACATCGATGATGTGCTTGGAGCCATCGACATTGGCCGTGATGGAGACGAGGTCGGTCCCCGAGTAGCGGTCCTCCTCGCCCGTCATCTTGGTCTGGGCGACCTCCTCGATGAGGGCGCCGGCGCCCTGGGCCATGGTGTAGGCATCGACGGGCAGGGTGGCGACCCGGGCGGCAAGGTCGTTGGCGTTCGCCAGCAGGCCGTCCGCGAGCGTGTTCAGGTCACCCGACGCGCCCTCCACCCACAGCATCCGCTCGATGCGGTGGAAGCCGGTCCAGGCCGGGTCATCGACGCTGGCGTAGTCCTCTTCCCGGAAGTCGATGGCCTGGTCCAGGTCCGTGAACAGCTCCGCGATGGGCTCGATCGTCTCCCACGGCACCCGGGTGATGGCGTAGAGGGAGCGCGCCGTATCCAGGTCGCCCGCCTTGAGGGCCGCGGTGAAGGTCGCGACGCGGGCAGCGAAGTCGGTGGCCTGGGCACGCACGTACGTCTCGTACTCGGCCTGGTAGGCGGCCAAGGTCGTGGCGTCCACGACCGAAGAGGGCGGCCGGGTCGCAGCCGCACCGCCGGTCACGGTGAGCGTGCTACGGGGCGACTGGAGCGTGTAGCACACGAGTGTGTATTCGCCGCCGTCCAGACGCGTCACGAGGTTGTTCCGGAATGTGGGCACCATGTTCTCGACCTCGTCCACGACGAAGTCGCCCTTGAGGATCTCGAACTCACCGATGTCACCGCCAAGGTTGGTGATCTCGAAGACGACCGGCCCTGCCGGCACGCTCAGCGCAGCAGGTTCGCAGCCGGCCTCGGTGAGGTTCACCAGCACCCGGGTCTCGGCGTCCTGCGCCAGAGCCGGGCCGGTCCCGCCAACGAGCAGCGCCGCAAGCACAGGGGCAAGGGCGCGGATGGAAACGGCCGGCATCGGAACTCCTACTTCGTGGATCGGAAATAGATACGCATCGTAGAACGGTGCATCGATATCAGTCAACTGCCCTTGACCGGGTGCATCAGGCGCCCTTCACCGTGCCCTCTGGCGTCGTCGAGCCCCTGATGGGTGGGCAAGAACACCTCGATGTATCATCCCGCTTCTATCCAGTCTGCATGATCTGTATGCACTGCAGCTGACGAGTGGGACGCCGCTCGAGAACGCCAGGAGCCGACCGTGGATACCGCCGTCACCGCAGTCCCGACCGAAACGACCTGGGTCAACCCACGCGATCCATCACGCGCCCTTGGCCCGGACGGAGCACCTGCCCGGAGCCACCGTGCCAAGATGTGGTCGGATGTCCCGGACGAGCAGTGGGATGACTGGCGCTGGCAGCTGTCCCATCGGGTCAACGAACTCGCCGAGATCGAGCAGATCCTGCACCTCACGGACGAAGAGCGCGACGGCCTCTCCGCACCCGACAAGTTCCGGGTGGACGTGACGCCCTACTTCATCAGTCTCATCGACCCGGACGACCCGGACGACCCCATCCGGCGCCAGGTCATCCCGCTTGGCAGGGAGCAGCAGGCGTTCACGGCGATGATGGAGGACTCGCTGGCCGAGGACCGCCACTCGCCCGTGCCGGGCCTGGTGCACCGGTATCCAGATCGGGTACTGATGCTCATCACCACGCAGTGCGCCAGCTACTGCCGGTATTGCACCCGCTCCCGGATCGTGGGTGACCCGACCCAGAACTTCAATCGTCGCGACCACGAGGCCCAGCTGGAGTACCTGCGTCGGACGCCCCAGGTGCGCGACGTGCTCATCAGCGGGGGCGACGGCCTGACGCTCGCGCCCAAGTTGCTCGAGTCCATCCTGCGCGGCCTGCGCGAGATCCCCCACATCGAGATCGTGCGTATCGGCTCCCGGGTGCCCGTGTTCCTGCCCCAACGCATCGACGACGAGCTGTGCGAGATGCTGGGTAAGTACCACCCGCTGTGGATGAACCTGCACTTCAATCACCCCAACGAGATCACGCCCGAGGTGTCGCGCGCGGTCGATCGGCTGACGCGCGCGGGCGTGCCCGTGGGCAACCAGTCGGTGCTCCTGGCCGGCGTGAATGACTGCGTCCACATCCAGCGGGCGCTGGTCCACAAGCTGGTCGAGAACCGCATCCGCCCCTACTACCTGTACCAGTGCGACCTGGTGGAGGGCTCGGGTCACTTCCGGACGCCGGTGGGCAAGGGCCTCGAGATCATCGAGGGTCTGCGTGGCCATACCAGCGGCTACGCGGTGCCCACGTTCGTCATCGATGCCCCCGGTGGTGGCGGCAAGATCCCCGTGATGCCCAATTACCTCATCAGCTACTCCGACCACAAGGTGGTGCTGCGCAACTACGAGGGCTACATCACGACCTACGAGGAGCCCGAGACGTATCAGCGCCACGACACCGGCGCGTGCACGTATTGCCAGCACCAGCGCACCGAGCCCGGCCAAGGCGGTGTCCACGGGCTGCTCCAGGGCGACCGGATGTGGATCGAGCCGCGCGGCTTCCAGGAGATCCACACCCGTGGCAACGTCGATGCGCACCGGCTCCAGGACCCGTCCAAGTGGGTGCCCTACGGCGTGGGCGCCATCGAGGGCCAGGCGAACGGCGGCGCACGGGCGGCGCTGCCGGTCCTTGATGCAGGAGCCGTCGCCATCGGGTCGGCTCCGACCGCCGTGGCGGCAAACGGCGCAGTTGGCGTCGAGGCCAACAGATCCGCCTACGGCCCGGGCGAGGAGCCCCGGCCTCGCGAGGGCGAGCCCACCGCCTCCGTCCACGGCGAGCTGCTGTAGCGCATCGCCCAGGGATGTCCACCTGGAGCCGATGGTGGTGGCCTCCATCGAGCGCTTCGCCCCGGTGGTGGCGGCCTTCCAGGGCGTCTGACCGGCCGGTCGTCCGCACTGGCCGTCGCTCCTGATATCGTCGGCCCGTGGCGGTGGATGAGCAGCAGGTGAACACGTCCACCGGCATGACGGCGGTGGCCGTGGGCCTGGATGATGCGGAGCTGGCGGGGGTCGTCGCCGCAGCCGCAGTCGCGCTGTCCGGGCCCGTACCCCCAGGCTCGGACCTGCGCCACAACCGCGAGTTCCGCGTCGTGCTCATCGGACAGACGGTGTCCGCCTTCGGCGACGCCATCTCGCTCACCGTGCTGCCGCTGCTGGTCGTGGCACTCACTGGGTCCGGTATCGCGATGGGCATCGTGGGTGTGCTCCAGCTGCTGCCCGACCTGTTGCTCGGGCTGCCCGCGGGCGCTCTTGCCGACCGCTGGGACCGGCGCCGGATGATCATCGTGGCGGACTTGGGCCGGGCCCTGCTGACCGCCCTCATCCCGTTGTCGGTGATGCTCGGTTGGCCGACGATGGGCGTCATCCTGCTGGTGACCTTCCCTGTCAATGCGCTGCGGGTGCTGTTCCTGGCGGCCTGGACGGCGGCCATCCCGTCGGTGGTCGACCGGGTCCAGGTCGGCCGGGCCAGCGGCTACGCGGAGGCCATCTTCAGTGCCTCGTATGTCATCGGGCCCGCCATCGCGGGGCTGCTCGTCGCGATCCTGGGTCCCGGCCCGACACTGTTCCTCGATGCCTGCACGTTCGTGGTGTCCGCGGCCAGCATGTTGCTCATCCGGCGGCCGCTGCGCGCCGACCGGACCGGGGACGAGTCGCACCTCCTGGCGGACATCCGCGAGGGTGTCGCATACATCGTCCGGCAGCCAGTGCTGCGGGTGATGATCCCGTTCTGGACCGTCATCAGCGTCGCCACGGCGCCCATCGCACCGGTCGCCATCTTCTTCCTGACCGTGGACCGGGCCGAAGGGCCGGGTGTGGTCGGGCTCATCCTGAGCGCGTACGGCCTGGGCTCGCTGCTGGGCGCGCTGCTCGCGACACGATTCAGCCGGGCACGACTTGGCCGGATGATGCTCGTGGCCAATGTCGGGGCTGCGGCGGCGTTCCTCGCCTTCGCGCTCAGTGCGCAACCGATGATCCAGGCCCTGTTCGCGCTCACGGCGGGCATCTGCGGCGCGCTCGTGTTCGTGCCGTACATCACGCTTCGCTCGACCATCCCACCCAACCGACTGCTGGGCCGTGTCGGCAGCTCGGCGCGCACCATCTCGGTGGGCCTGGCGCCCATCGGGACGTTGACAGCAGGGCTGCTGCTGGATGCCGTCGGCGGTCAGGTCACGCTGGCCATCATCGCGAGCGTCATGATCTGCGCCAGCATCGGGTTCTCGTTCTCGCACGTGTTGCGGGCCGCCGTGGCGAGCGCAGCTGGGTCACCTGCGCGCGATGGGTCGGTCGCGCCCGCATCGGTCACCTGACGCCAGACGGCCGATCCACCTACGATCGCCGCCCATGCGATCACGCAAGCTTCGACCCAAGCCACTGATGCCTCCCGCGTCGACGCGCCCGGCGGACACGAATGCGAGCACCGATCCGGACGCCGACCCATCGGAGCCATCAGCGGCAGACTTCCTGGGACCTGCGACAGCGCCCATGAAGTCGAACGGGTTCCAGCAGATGGGTGGCGCCATCGGTGGCGCCATCGCGGGCATCGAGCAGCAGGTCTTTGGTCGCCCGCCCCCAGGCCCGGTGCTCGTCCGATATGCGACGCCCAGCGGCGTCAAAGGTCCAGACGGCATCGACTACGTCATCGACTTCCCGGACGGCGCCCCTGGGCCTCCGCCACCAACCAAGACCGGGAGTACCCGGACAGGCGGTTGATGCCGCTGCGCGACGGCTGCGGCCACGGCGCCTGTGCTAGCCTCGTGCGGTCCCAACCCACTGACGCGCCCTGATGCTGACCCTCAACCAGGTGCCCGGATTGCCGGCCGCCGACCTCCAGCCACCGACCATCGCGGAAGCGGGCGACCCGTTCGCCGAGCTGCGTGTCGTGCATCTCGTGGCACGCCTCGATCGCGCCACGCCCGTGCGCATCCGGGACATGGTCGATCGGCTCAACGCCGACTTCGTCGACTGGTCGTTCACGCGCGGTGTCGTGGTCGCGGCTGTGGTCCAGCTGCAGTCGAACTGGCGATCCGACTTCCGGACCACATCCGGCATCGAGGTCCGGGACGGCGTGGCTGGGCCGGAGCTCATCATCGAGGACACGCCGCGTGTCGGACCGTGGCTGGTGCGCCAGGTGACCCGCCTGTCGGCCGCGTGTACCGAGCGTCTCCGGGTCTTCGCGTTGGAGGAAGGGGCGATCCCTTGACCATCCGGACCGCTGACCCGGCAAGACGCACACTCCACCGGTATCCATCCCCGCAGGTCGCGCGCATCGACGCGACCCGGACCGCGACCACGACCGGAGACATGACATGACCGACTACGCGACCGAGGGCGCTCTCGTCAGCGCCGACTGGGCACAGGAGCATCTGCACGATGCCGCCGTGCGCTTCGTGGAGGTGGATGTGGACACGTCTGCCTACGAGCAAAGCCACATCCCGGGCGCCGTCGCCTGGAACTGGACCAGCCAGCTATCCGACGGTATCCGCCGCGACATCATCAGCAAGGCGGATCTGGAGGCCCTGCTGTCCAGCTCCGGCATCGGCCAGGACACGCACATCGTGCTCTACGGCGACAACAACAACTGGTTCGCCGCATGGGCTTACTGGCAGCTCAAGCTGCACGGCTGGACCAACCTCAGCATCCTCAATGGCGGCCGCCGCTTCTGGGTCGACAACGGCCTGCCGGTGACCGTGGCTGTACCGACGTACCCGGCCACCAGTGTCACGGTCGGTGAGCCCGACCGCACTCTTCGCGCGTTCCGCGACGATGTCCTGACCCGCCTCGGCGACCCGGGACTCGCCCTCGTCGATGTCCGGTCGCCCGCCGAGTTCAACGGCGAGATCATCGCCCCGCCAGGCATGTCAGAGACCGCCCAGCGGGCGGGACGCATCCCGGGAGCCACCTCGGCACCCTGGGGCCAGACGGTCAACGAGGACGGCACCTTCAAGGATGCGGATGCACTGGCCGCGCACTACGCCGGCAAGGGCGTGACGGCGGACAAGGACGTCATCGCCTACTGCCGCATCGGTGAGCGCTCGAGTCACTCCTGGTTCGTGCTCCACGAGCTGCTCGGCTACCAGCACGTCAAGAACTACGACGGCTCCTGGACCGAATACGGCTCGCTCATCAACGTGCCCATCGAGAAGGGCGCTCCGGCCTGACGCCCTCCTGACCCATGCCGCTTGAAGCCGGGTCCTCGTGGGCCCGGCTTCTGCGTGTCCAGGGCGGAGTGGCGGCGGCCGCGTCGGGTGCCCCACATGCCGGACCTGCCCGGTCATCCCGCTGATCGGGCGACCAAGCCAACGGCGGACGAGCGCCGCGCCGCGTCAGGCGTGCCACATGCCGGACCTGCCCGGTCATCCCGCTGAGCGGGCGACCAAGCCACCGGCAAACGAGCGACGCGCCGCGCAGGGTCACTTGGGGTCCTTCGTTGGCCGGATGGCCCGCGCTCAGGGTCGACCGGCCAATCCGTCGGTCTCTCGGACCATCTCCAGACGAGCTCGTTGGCTTCATCGCCCTGTGGCCGGGACGCCACCGGGAACGCGCCCTGGAAATGTGCCGGGACGCCACCGGGAACGCACCCTGGAAATGTGCCGGGACGCCACCGGGATGCGGCGGGACACCGCAGGACGATCGGCCGGCACTACGTCACGGTCAGGCTGGCCAACCTCGGTAGACCGCGCTGAGGATCTCGATGGCGGGGACGGAGCTGCCGGTCCACTGATTGCTGAGCAGCACGAACACCAGGCCGCGGTCCGGATCGATCCACAGACGGGTGCCACTGGCGCCCGCATGCGTGAATGACCGGATCGAGGCAGGCAGGCGCACGCCGTGGACCGACACCACCAGCGGATCGCCAGCATCGCCTACATTCGGCCCCGGTGTATGCCAGCCGAGGGCGTAACGGGGCTCGCGGGTCGTCCCGTCCTCGAGCGTCTCGGCGATACCCACGGTCTGCTCGCGGGTCATCTCATCGATGGCCGATCGGGACAACAGTCGAACCGCATCGGTGTCGGCGGCCCGTCGTGGGAGGAGCGCCCGTCCGAAGCGCAACAGGTCCTCGGTCGGCCCGAACAGCCCACCGCCCGGCAGCGTCGCTGACGCGAGGAATCGGACCATGAATTCACGGGCCAGGAAGTTGTCGACGCGGACACCGTGGACCTGCTGCGTCCGGGAGCGCGTCGGACGCGGGTCGAAGGCGGTGTCGACCATGCCCACCGGTGCCAGGACCCGCCGTCGCAGTGCCTCCGGGAACGGCATGCCTGTGAGGGTCGAGATGGCCGCTCCCAACAGGTACCAGGAGTTCGATGCGTAGGAGTAGCGGCTGCCGGGCTCGAACGCGGGCGTCTCCGCGCGGACCCGGTCGAGCATCGTCTGGTACGACGGTCGGCCGCGCGCGATGTGCTCCAGTCCCACGTCGGGGATGCCCGAAGTGTGCGTGAGGACGTGCCACGCCGTGACGCGATCGCGGTGACCGCCCGCGTATCCCGGCACGTAGCGGGCGATGGGCACGTGCAGGTCCAGACGCCCTTCGTCGACCAGCTGCATCACCGCCGTGGCCACGATGGGCTTGGTCAGGGAAGCCAGGAAGAACACGCTGTCGGCGGCCACCTTGCGATCGGCAGGACCGGGCACGGCATGGATGGCGATGGTTCCCGATGCATCGGCCACTCCCAGCACCGCACAGGGCAGGACGCCGTCCGCGACGATCGACCCGGTGAGCGCCATGGCCTCACGCAGGTCCGCGCGTGCCGGATCTGGTGTCGTCAGGGTGGGAGCGGCGGAGAACATCAGCTCCGACGATGATAGGCGGGTGACCCGTATCGACCTCATCTCGCGCACCGGCGCACTCATCACAGAAGGCGAACGACTCGTCGCCGAGCCCACGCTCACCGCGCTGCAGGGCTGGATCAAGGCATCAGACGTCCTGCTCGCCACCGCCTGGGGGTCGATGGACCGGTATCACATGGCGTGGCTGATGGTCGGTCGACCGGCAAG
>JBBQNA010000103.1:0-11652 GCA_038329515.1 Candidatus Limnocylindrales bacterium
TGTGCCGAGTGGGCACGCCAGGCATCGTTCGTGGCCGGCATCAGCGAGCTGCCGCTGCCGCGTCGCGGCCCTGCCGCCCGGGCAGAGGTGGAGCGCGAGGAGAGCTGACGGCGTCACCGACAGCTGGCGCTGGCAGGTGAGACGCCAGCTGGTGACCACGACGCCGCCCTGTGCACCGCATGAACGGTACGATGGTCGAACGTCGCTCCGCTGATCAACGGAGCCTTCGAAGCACCCATCCGCCCGACGTATCGATCGCCCGATGCACGTTCGTCGGCGGGAGGGCCGATCTCCCCCTCGCCCGGCGCCTTTGACCGATGTATCGACCACCCGGTGCACATTCGTGGCCGCGCCGCCGCGACACCATCGTGGCCGCGCCGCCGCAACACCGCGACGCGCATTCAAGCCAGGAGGACTCGTGCCTCCTCCAGGGTCGGCTGTGCGTCGACACCACCCGTGGAGCGCGTCGAGGCCGACCCGCATGCCACGGCAAGGTCCAGCGCCTCGTCCAGCTGCCAGCCGCTGACGAGGGCGGCCACGAATCCGGCGTCGAAGCTGTCGCCGGCACCCGTCGTGTCCACCACCGCGACACGCGGCGCTTGGGCGCGTACCAGTTCCGTGCCCCGCAGCCCGAGCGCACCGTCTCGGCCCAGCTTGAGTGCCACGGTCAGCGGACCGGCCGCGGCATCGCGGTCGCGCGCGGCCCGTTCCACGAGCGCTCGGGCCACTGCCTCGGGTGCTGTCTCACCGGTCCAGCGGCGCCCTTCCTCGAGGTTGGGAAAGCAGATGTCGGCACTGGCAAGGAGCGCATCCACGCCATCCCAGCGCTCCTCCGGGTCCCAGTTGGTATCGAAGGAGGTGGTCGCTCCAGCCGCGCGCGCCGCCCTGAAGACGGCGGGCAAGCCCTCGCGGAGCAGCGGCTGGAGCGCCGTGCTGGCGGCGTGGACATGCCGAACCCGGGGCAGCAGCTCGGTCGGGATGTCCGATGCAGGCAGTCGATCGATGGTGCCCATGGCCGTCAGGATGGCTCGGTCGGCGCCTCGGGCCAGCACGACCGTGGCGCCCGTGGGGAACGCGGGGTCAACGACGCAATGACGGGTATCCACGTCACGCGCGGCGAGGGCAGCGAGCATCCAGCGACCCATCTCGTCGTCACCGACCGCGCCGCATGCCGCGACCGAGAGACCCAGTCGCGCTGCGCCGCAGGCCATGATGCCGGCCGAGCCTCCGATGGTCAGCCGGATCCCCTGCACGAGCGTCTCCACCTGGCCGAAGACCGGCTCCAGCGCCGGGTCGAGGACGATGACGTCCGGGTTGAGGTCGCCGACGACCAGCAGATCGAACAATGGCACGCTCTCCACCGGTCGATGTTACCGGGGCCGTTCACGAAGCAGATCATCGAAGCGACCCGCGATGGCCAGGGCCGGGTCGATGGGCACCTCCGCCCGCGTGATGCCCGGCGGCACCAGGATGGCGGGCGCCGGGCGGATACGTCGGCCCGCGAACTGGGGCAGCCAGGCCCGTTGCGCCTCGAGCATCTCGGTGGCCAGCTCCCGGATCTGGCGCAGCGTCAGCACGGCCGCGGTGAGCGGATCGAGCGCGAGGGCATGCACGATGGCCTCCGGGTCGCCATGCGTCGCCGCCTCGACGGCCAGCCGCTGGACGTTGATGTTGGTGAGGTTGAGTGCCGCGCACTGGCTGGGCAACGGCCCAACGTGGATGGAGTGCAGGCCGGCATCGTCGGCTCTCATGGGACCCTCGATGCAGGCGTCTCGAGGCAGGTTGTCGATGGCACCGTCATTGATGCGGTTGCCCTGGAACGAGAACGGCACGCCCGTTTCGACTGCCTCGATGATGCGCGGTCCGTATTCGTGGGAGCGTTCCGGGAGGGTCAGGTCGCCCTCGGTCAGGATGTCATGGTCCGTGTATCGCGCAGCGACGAGCCTCGACCAGGCAACGTGCGCGCCGCTCTGGCCGCCGAACATCGGTTCGTCACAGTAGGTCTCCAACGCCTCGCGGGACTTGCGGAACCAGGGCAGGTACTCCGACAGGTGCCCGGTCGACTCGGTCATGAAGTAGCCCAGGTGCCGGAACACCTCGGCGCGCACCTTGTCGTTGACGTAGTAGGCCGGCTCCTCGAACCGCTCGCGGAGCAAGGGGTACAGGTCCGTACCACCATGCTTGAGGCGGAGGAACCAGGCCATGTGGTTGATGCCGGCGGCAAGGAAGTCGATCTCGTCCCTGGGGACGCCGGTATAGCCCGCGACCAGGTCCAGCGACACCTGCACGCCGTGGCAGAGGCCGACGGACCGGACGCCGGTGGAGCCGAGTGCCCAGCACACCATCGCCATCGGATTGACGTAGTTGAGCAGCAAGGCGTCGGGCGCCAGCCGGGACATGTCAGCGGCGACGGACCGTGCGACCGGGATGACCCGCAGTGCCCGGAATACGCCGCCCGGGCCGAGCGTATCGCCGATGCACTGGTCGACGCCGTAGCGCATCGGGATCTCGTAGTCCAGCTCGGTCGCCCGCAGTCCACCCACCTGGAACACCGTGACCACGTAGTCCGCGCCCGAGATGGCGGTCGCTTGATCCGTCTCGACGAGCACCCTCGCCGCCAGTCCGTTCGCCTGGATGAGCTGTTCGGCCCAGGCGGCGACCAGCGTCGTGCGGCGGGTCGACGGCGCCTGGAGCACGAAGTCGACATCCCGCACCGGTCCCGCGAGCAGATCACGGATGAGCATCTTGCTGAATACGATGCTGCCGCCGCCGATGACTGCGACACGGATGCGGTGGCTCATCTGGAGGGCTCCATCCGCGAGCGCAGCGCAGCGATGCCGATGGCGACCACGATGAGACCTCCGAACGCGATCTCCTGCAGGAATGGATTGATCCGCAGCATGTTGAGCATGTTGGAGATGACCCCCAGCAACAGGACCCCCAGAAAGGTGCCCAGAACGCCGCCCTTGCCGCCCGTGATGGGCACCCCACCGATGACCACCGCGCCGATCGCCCGAAGCTCCAGGCCGGCCCCGGTCGAGGGGAGGGCTGAGCCGATACGCGAGATGAGGACCACGGCCGCGACGCCCACCAGCAGGCCATTGATCGCGAACAGGACGAGGGTGCTGCGGGAGACGTTGATACCCGCCAGGAAGGCGGCACGCGGGTTGTCGCCGATGGCATATGTCCGGCGACCCATCCGGGTGTAGCGCAAGATGAGCCCGACCGCGAGGTAGCCACACAGGCTCACGATGAACACCAGCGGCATGACGTCGAACAGGCGTGTCCCGGACAGGAACGTGAAGTCGTTGGGGACCTGCTGGATGATGCCCTGGGTGAGGGCCAGCCCGATGCCCGTGAAGATGCCGGCCGTGGCCAGCGTGACGATGAAGGTGGGGGCGTTGAAGGCTCGCGCCAGGCCGGCATTGGCGACGCTGCACACGACGCACGTCAGGATCCCGACCACGATGGCCAGGGGTTCCGGTATGCCGGCCAGCACCAGCATCGCCATGATCACGGCGGCAAGCCCGATCATGGCGCCGACCGAGATATCGAAGTTGCCCGAGATGATGAGCATCGTGGCGCCAGCCGCCACCAGCCCCAGGACCGCGCTCTGCTCCAGGATGCTGATGAGGTTGCGGCTATCGAGGAATCGCGGATTGATGCTGGCCGTGATAGCGCCCAGGAACACGATGAGCGCCAGCAACAGCACCCACTGGTTGGCGGCGATGAACGTCCGCAGACTCGTGCCACGTGGCTGGACCGCGGGGACCGGGGATGGTGCGCCGGATCGAGACGCCGCCTGGTCAGTCATCGGTCACGCCCAGGAATGCCCGCATCAGTCCCTGCTCGGTCGCAGCCCGTGCATCCACGATGTCGACGAGGCGACCACCACGCATGACGGCGATCCGGTCGCTCAGCGATAGCAACTCCGGCAGCTCGGAGGACACGAGCAGCACCGCCTTACCTCGCCGGAGCAGGTCACCGATGAGGCGGTAGATCTCCTGCTTCGCGCCGATGTCGACACCCTTCGTGGGCTCGTCGAACAGCAGCACCGGGGCGTCGATGGCCAACCATCGACCGATGACGACCTTCTGCTGATTCCCACCACTGAGACGGCTCACGTCCTGGTCGACGCCGGCGGCAACGATGCCCAGGGTATCGACGAGCCGCGTCGCAAGCTCCCGCTCGCCCCGAACGACAGGTCCCTGCAGCTCGGTCCACGCGGCTGCCAGGTTCTCCCTGATGCTTCGACCGCGGAAGAGCCCAGACGCCGCCCGGTCCTCCGTGACCATGCCGATACCGGCCGCCACGGCCTGGTGGGGACTGCCGATGCGAACCGCTTGACCATCGAGGAACATCTGTCCCGACCGGGCATGGACGGAGCCGAACAGCAACTCCATGAGTTCCGTGCGGCCCGCGCCGACCAGGCCGCCGAAGCCCAATACCTCGCCCTGTCGAACCTCGAAGCTGACCGGATGGGGGATGCCGGGTCCGGTGAGGCCGACCACCCGCAGCGCGACATCGCCCACTGGGGCTCGATCCCGCGCGAAGAAGGCTGTGGCACTGCGGCCGACCATGAGTGTCGCGAGATCTCCAGATGTCAGGCCGGCCACGGGACGCGACGCGACCGTATGACCGTCCTTGAGGACCGTGACCCGGTCGGCGATCTCCAGCACCTCGTCCAGCAGGTGTGAGATGTAGATGATGCCGATGCCCCGGGCTGCGAGTCCGCGGACCACGCCCATCAGGTGTCGGACCTCGGAGCGTCCCAACGATGTCGTGGGCTCGTCCATGACCAGCACCCGCGGTTCCGTCCGGAGTGCACGCACGATCTGGGTCAACTGCCGCTGCGCCGGCGATAACCGCGCGGCGAGGCTGTCCGGGTCGAGGTCCACGCCCAGCTTGTCGATGACACCGCGTGTGATCCGGGACTGCGTGGCACCGTCCACGAGTCCCAGCCGACCCACGGGCTCCTGGCCCAGGAACACATTCTGGGCCACGGTCAGGCTACCCACGAGGTCTGCATCCTGGTACACGATGCTGACGCCCAGCGCCATGGCGGAGCTGGGGGTCAGGTGTGCCCGCGTCACACCCGAGATGACGATGTGGCCGGCATCAGGCGCGACCGCCCCGGCCAGCACCTTCATCAGAGTCGACTTGCCGGCACCATTCTCGCCCACCAGCGCGTGGACCTCGCCGGGGGCGAGCGTGAGACTGACATCGACCAGCGCGCGCGTCGCTCCATAACGCTTGGAGATGCGCTCCAGCGCGAGGATCGGCCCGGAGCCGTCCAGGTGGACGTGCTCCGGGCCGGGAACCACCGATGCGTGGGCCACGTGGTCGGTCAGGACCCGCGCGGCGTCATGAGCTGCGGGAGGTGGGTCCGCGTCAGGTCCCACATCATCTCGGACGGCTCCCATGGCACGACCTGCATGGGGTCATCGATGTTTGCCTCCGTGACTGGGATGACCGGTAGCACCAGCCGCTGGTTGATCTCCATAGTGCAGCCCTGGACGTGGTTGTCGAGTGCCAGGTAGGCGACCAGGCCCTCCCAGCCGGGTGAGCTGCTGATGGTGTACTTGAGCGTGCCGTCCTTGATGAGCGGGATGCCCGCGGTCGAACCGTTCTGCGCGAAGACCTTGACCGGGTTGTCCAGGTAGCCCTCGTTGCCGAGCATCCGGATGACGGCGGTGGCCATGTCCTCGTCCATCACGAACATGAGGCCGAACTCGTCACCCGCGAGCACCAGGTCGCGGGCGATCGACACCGCGTTGTCGGGGCTGTACTTGGTTTCCTCGATTGCCACCAACTCGTTGGAGCCGAGTCGCACCGCCTCCTCGGTCATGCCCTTGTTGATGAGCTGGCTGGGCGGTGAGTCGAAGAAGCCGGTGAGGATGACGAACCGCTCACCGGGATAGGTCTCGGCCATCCACTGGGCGTACTGCTTGCCCATGCCCTCCCAGTCGAAATCGATGGCGGCGACGACCTCCTGGCCGGCATCGATGACCGTACCCACGCTGTCGGTCACGACGACAGGGATGCCCGCCTCCTGGCCGCGCTTGGCCGCGAGCGCCGCGCCTGCCGCGGTGGACGAGAACATGCTGATGCCATCGACGCCCTGGTTGATGAGCGACTCGATGTTGGCGATCTCCTTCTCCGCGTCGTACTCGGAGTTGAGGACGACCACCTCATGGCCGTCCGCGGTCGCGCCGAAGGTGAAGCCATCGACGTCTCGCTGATACCAGGTATCCGGGCCGGGGCTGATATAGCCGTACGTCTTCTTCTCGCCGGGGATGACGCACGAGGCGTCGCCGCTGGCCATCGGGGCGGCGCTGGTGCCTGGCGCCATGCTGGCGTCCTGTGCCAGCGAGGGCATCACGCCGGCGACCAGCAGCGAACTGACCAGCAAGGCGCTCCCCCCGAGTGCTCCGTATGAGCCCGCGCGTGTTCGAATCCGACCGAGCATGCTGATCTCCTCCTCCGGTGTCGCCAGGATGGGACGTACGGACGTCCGGACCTCATAGTGCCACGATCGTCAAGGAGTGGTCGTGGTGAGCTGCAGCATCCCGATCGACCCGGACTGCTACCATCGGTCGGTCATCCGGACGTCCGGACGTCATGGTTGGCTGGTCCGTCCGGCTGGGCTGCAGGTCACGAGAAGGGGGTGGTGCGTGTCGGTCGATGCGCCGGGGTTGCCGCTCTATCAGCGGATCGTGCTCGACCTGCGTGACCAGGTCGCGCGTGGTGGGCTCATGCCCGGGGACCGGGTCGAGACGGAGCTGGAGTTGATGGCGCGCTACGGCGTCAGTCGCGCGACCGTGCGGCAGGCTCTCGGTCGGCTCATCACGGACGGATCACTGGAGATCCGGCGCGGTCTCGGCACGTATGTCCGGGCCAAGCCGGTCGAGCACTCCCTGGGCGGGTTCTACACCTTCAGCAGGGAGATCGAACGGCATGGCATGCGGCCGGGCACGCGGGTCATGGACCTCCGGGTCGAGTCCGCATCCCAGGAGGTGGCGGAGCATCTGGGACTGCCGGCCGGTTCTCCCGTGGTGGCCCTCTCCCGCATCCGTCTCGCCGACGACGACCCACTCGTGACCGAGACCAGCTACCTGCCGGCGGCCCGGTTCCCTGGTCTCCAGCGTGTGGACTTCACGCGTGCTCGCCTGTACGACACGCTCGCCGAGGCGTATGGCGTGCGGCCGGTGCGCGCGAGCGAGACGTTCGAGCCGGTGCTGCTCTCGGCCGCCGAGGCGGCGGTCCTCGGCGGCGCACGCCGGGACCCGGCGCTCCGAGTCGAGCGGATCGCATTCGATGCCCAGGGCACCATCATCGAGTACTGCCGCAGCACGCTCCGTGGGGATCGCTATCGGTACTCAGTGGAGCTTCGGGAGTCATGAACGACACGGGTCCGGGAACGGGTATCGGGGTATGAGCGGATTCGTCGACGCCGAGATCGCGAGCCAGCCCGAATGCTGGCGGCAGGCGGCCGCGATGGCTGCGAGCGTGAGTACGGCGCTGCCGAGAGCGGGGGAGCGCGTCGCGGTCATCGGTTGTGGCACCTCCTGGTTCATGGCCATGTGCTACGCCGCATTGCGGGAATCCCAGGGCGACGGCTGGACCGATGCCTTCTCGGCGACGGAGCTACCTCGCGCCCGCACCTACGACCGGATCGTGGCCATCACGCGGTCCGGCACGACCACCGAGATCCTCGACGCCCTGACGGATTTCCGGGGTCGTGTCCCGACCGTCGCCATCACGGGCGATCCCGACACAGCGATCGGCTCCGCGGCCGACGCCGTCATCGCGCTCGAGTACGCGGACGAGCGATCCGTGGTCCAGACGCGCTTCGCGACCACGACGCTGGCTCTCCTCCGTGCGTCCCTGGGGCACGACCTCGAGGGCGTCGCCAGAGACGCGGTGCAGGCGTTGGAGATCCCGGTCGAGCCGCTGGTGGCGGCCACGCAGGTGAGCTTCCTGGGCACGGGCTGGACGATCGGGATCGCCCATGAGGCTGCCCTCAAGCTGCGCGAGGCTGCCCAGGCGTGGACGGAGGCGTACTCCGCGGCCGAGTACCGGCACGGACCAGTGAGCGTCGCCGAGCCGACCCGGGTCACCTGGATGTTCGGCGACCCACCGCCTGGGCTGGCCGACATGGTGCTGGGGACGGGTGCCACGTTCGTCAAGCATGCAGGGCTCGACCCCATGGCGGCGCTGGTGGTTGCCCAGCGAACAGCGGTCGCGATGGCCGTCGATCGGGGCCTCGATCCTGACCACCCCCGTGCGCTCACGCGGTCCGTGATCCTCGGATGATCCTCACGGTCACGCTGAATGTGGCCCTGGACGTGACGTACGCTGTGGATGTATTGCGACCGGGTGAGAGTCACCGGGTCCGCTCTGTGCACCGGGTCGCCGGTGGCAAGGGCATCAACGTGGCGCGCATCCTGCACGCGTTCGGGCTCGATGTGTTGGTCACCGGGTTGGCCGGCGGAACGACCGGTGCCGCGGTGGTCGCCGAGCTCGACCTGGCGGGAGTCCCTGTCGCTTTCGTGCCCATCGCGAACGAGACGCGGCGTACGGTCTCCCTCGTGTCCGCGGCGAGTGGTGACGCGACCCTATTCAACGAACCCGGCCCGGTGGTCGGTGCCGACGAATGGTCGGCCATGGAGGAGCTTGTCGCGCGACTGGGCGCCTCGGCAGCGGTGACGGTCATGTCGGGCAGTCTGCCGCCCGGTGTGCCATCCGATGCGTATGCGCGCCTCGTCCGGCGCGCAAGGGCCTCTGGCTCCATGACCTTGGTCGATGCGGACGGCCAGGCACTGGGCACCGCGGTCGAAGCCCATCCCGATCTCGTCACGCCCAACCGCGCCGAGCTGCAGGCGGCGACCGGTGTCGAGGATCCGCTGGTGGCATCGGCGTGGCTTCGCGACAGGGGTGCGGCTGCCGTCGTGGCCACGCTCGGATCTGATGGCCTCATCGCCGTGACGCCCGACGGTACATGGGCTGTCCGGCTGTCGCGGGAACTGCAAGCCGTCAACCCCACCGGTGCCGGCGATGCATGCGCCGCCGCGCTCGCAGCGGGTATGGAGGCCCGACGTTCGTGGCCGGAGATGCTCGTCGACGCCGTCGCCTGGTCGGCGGCATCGGTCAGGGCGCCTGTGGCCGGCGAAGTCGATACAGCCGAGCTGGATCGCATACGGCGCTGGGTCGTGGTGGAGGAACTCGATGCCCCGCGTCTCCACCGCTGAGATCGTCAAAGCGGCGCTCGCCGCAGGACATGGCGTCGGCGCGTTCAACATCATCGGCCTGGAGCACGCGGAGGCGATCGTGCTCGGGGCCGCCCGCGTCGACGCGCCGGTCATCCTCCAGATCAGCCATAACTGCGCCGATTTCCACGCTGGCCTGGAGCCGATCGCGCTGGGTGCGATGGCCATCGCCCGACTGGCGTCGAGCCCGGTGGCGGTCCACCTCGATCATGCCCGTTCGGAGAAGCTGGTCCACGAGGCAGTCGAGTTGGGCATCGACTCCGTGATGTTCGATGCCTCGAACATGGCTGACGGGGACAACATCGACGCGACGCGACGGGTCACGGAGTCATGCCACGACCGTGGGGTCTGGGTCGAGGCGGAGCTGGGCGAGGTCGGCGGCAAGGACGGCGTCCACAGCGCCACCGCGCGGACAGATCCAGGAGCCGCCGCTCGGTATGTGGACGCGACCGGCGTCGATGCGCTCGCGGTCGCGGTCGGATCTTCGCACGCGCGACCCGAGCGGGACGCGATCCTGGACCTGGATCTCGTGCGTCGCCTGGCAGCGGCTGTGCCACGGCCCCTGGTGCTGCACGGGTCGTCCGGTGTTCCCGACGAGCTGCTGGCTGCAGCGGTCGCGGCCGGACTGACCAAGATCAACATCGCGACCCAGCTCAACCGGGTGTTCACATCCGCGGTCCGAAGCACGCTGGCTGCCAACCAGTCGATGTCCGACCCTCGCCGGTACCTCGGATCGGGAAGAGACGCGGTCGCCGACGAAGTCGAGCGACTCCTGGGGTTCGTGGCGAACGCCCGACGGACCTCGTGACAGCTCCCGCCACCCGAAGTCCGCCACGGCCTTCCGGGTCGAGTCAGCTCAAGACATCGACCTGAGATCTACAGCGAGATCCGCGGACCTCGTTGGCGGAGCGCCTCATAGAACAGGACCGCGGCACTGGCGCTCACGTTGAGGCTGTCCGCGATGCCGCGCATCGGGATATGCACCTCGGTCGCGCTGCCGTCCCGCCAGATGGCCGAGAGCCCGTCGGCCTCGCTGCCGAGCACGATGGCCACGCCGCCAGTCAGGTCCGCATCCGTGTACGCGACCGGCGCATCGACGAGGGTCACGACGGGCCGGATGCCCTGGGCCGCCAGCCATGCGTGGGCGGTCGCGGCATCGGTGACGGCGAGGGGCATGGAGAACACCGTGCCCAGGCTCGCCCGGATGGCGTTGGGGTTCCAGGGGTCGCTGAGCGGGTCGGCCACGATGACGGCATCCAGGCCGGCTCCGTCCGCCGAGCGCAGCAGCGCGCCCAGGTTGCCCGGCTTCTCCACGGCCTCCACCACGGCCACGATGGGCTCGTCGGGCAGGTCGAGAGCCTCGAGCGTGGCGCCCGGCTGGACCGCCACGGCCAGCACGCCGTCCGAGCGGTCCCCGAACGCCATGCGGCCCATCAGCTCCGCGGTCACGGCCACGATGCTGCCACCAGCGAGGGTCGCTGCGTGCAGGGCACGCTTGGCGTCCTTGCCCGCGTGATCCAGCAGCTCCTGGGACACGAACAGCTCCCGAAAGCCGACACCCGACGACGCGGCACGATCGATCTCCCGCGCGCCGTCGATGAGCATCAGACCCCGGATCCGCCGCTCGCGGGAGGTGCGCAGCCCAAGGGCGGCCTGGACGCGCGGGTTGTGGATGCTGCTGAGGGGATCGGGATAGCTCACCCGCGGAGTATGCCGTGGTGCCCGCCGTGGCCGTCGTGGGTGCGTGTCGGATGCCGAACCCTGGCGTTCACATAACGATCACGATCCGTTGATCTGCTCGGCGTACCCTCCGCATGCGTCTGAAACGCCGGGCGTGCTGTCGCTCCGGCGGGCGCTATCGATTCGGAGGAGTCCATCGTGGTTCATACCCGTCGGATGTCGCTGGTGCTGTTGAGCGCCGCGGCAGTGATGGCCAGCAGCGTGCCGGCCCTCGCACAGAGCCCCGAGGCCAGCATGGCCCCGGCCATGTCCATGGACGAGCTGGTCGCGGCGGCCAAGGCGGAAGGCACGCTCAACGTCATCGCCCTGCCGCGTACCTGGTGCAACTATGGCGCTGCCATCGATGGCTTCAAGACCAAGTACGGTCTTGCGGTCAACGAGATCAGTCCGGACGCAGGTTCGGGTGACGAGCTCCAGGCCATCATCGCCAACAAGGACAACACGGGTCCCGCCGCGCCGGACGTCGTCGACGTCGGGCTGGCGTTCGGTCCCAAGGCCGTGGAGCAGGGTCTGCTCCAGCCCTACAAGGTGAGCACCTGGAACGACATCCCGGACACCGTCAAGGACGCCGATGGCTACTGGTATGGCGACTACTTCGGTGTGCTGTCGTTCGAGACCAACACCGCGGTGGTCCCCAACCCGC
>JBBQNA010000104.1:0-11587 GCA_038329515.1 Candidatus Limnocylindrales bacterium
GTTGCGCGAAGGGCGGGCCCGATGGCGACATCCTTGTGGTGCATCGTGGCGAGCACCGCTGTCCGGCCCGCATACATCATTCGGGGCATGGTCCACAGGATAGGGGCAGCCACGAGCAGGGCAGCCGTGACGATGCGCGAACGGCCCGCCGTGGCACCTCAGCCAGCACCGTCAACTCGGCGCCTCGTGCCATGCTCGACCACCCTGCTACGCTCGCCATGATGGCAACGACCCCGGCGGCGGTGAAGTCGGACGAAGCGGCGACGACGCACGTCGCCCCTTCCGCCGAGCGCCCGGACCCGGAGACCGTGCGGTTGGCGTTCGCGCACGCCTGGGGTGACATGGGCACGGCCTGGGGCGTGCAGCCGTCCGTGGCGCTGGTCCATGGCTACCTCCTGGCACAGAGCGATGTGCTCACCGAGCGGGAACTTCGCGAGGCACTCGACCTGAGCCACCGGGCAGCGAGCCTGGCGCTCGCCGAGATCGAGGGCTGGGGCCTCGTCGAGCGGGTGGCGGACCCACGGCCGGCCGGTCGGCGCGGCCCGTCCGCCACCGCCTGGCGAGCGGTCGGTGATCGCTGGCTGTGGTTCCAGCGGGTGGCGGAGCAGCGCAAGGAACGTGAGTCCGATCCATTGCTGCCGCGCATCGAGACCTGTCTCGCGCTCGCGGAGAAGGCGGTCATGGCCTCTCCGGCGGACGGGGAAGCGCTGCGCCTGCGCGACTGGATGACCGAGCTGCTGGGATTCCTGCGGTTGTTCGATCGGGCCATCGGCGTGCTCGCCCGGGCGGAGTCGACGGAGATCGCCCGCGGCTTCTCGGTGCTGGCTCGCATCCCCGACGAATCGCTCGACCGGCTTCTGCGCTTGCTGGGGTCGTTGCCCGAAGACGACCTCGCGGCTACCATCGACGCCGTATCTCGCGTGTCGCCATCGGTGGCGCGTCGGGTCCTTGCAGCTGCGGAGAAGGTGGCGCGATTCGCGCGCTGACTCCACCCTCGGAGGCAGACGACCGATGAATCGACCCCGCCGCTGGTCGCTGGGTGCCGCGCTCGCGTTGAGCGTGACCCTGCTGATCAGTGCCGCACCCATCCAGGCAGCCGAACCCACGACCACCCTGCTGGGCGCCGCCTCGAACGTCCTGAGTGGCCTCGGCGCATCCATCGACAGCGCAGTCGCAGGCGCGACCTCGAACCCCTGCAGCGGGAGCGGCGCCCTGAAGAAGTCGGCCAATGGCAGCCTCACCGTGCTGCTGCTGGGTTCCGACTATCGGCAGAAGCCGTACATCGGTGAGCGAACGGACTCGGTCATCGCCATCAACATCGCCAAGAACGGGCGAGTGACCATGGCCGCCATCCCTCGTGACACGACGCGCATCCCGTTGGCTGGTGGCGGCACGAGCGGCGCCCGGCGCATCAACGCCCTGTACATCGGCTACAAGCGCAGCGGGTTGGGCAACAGCGCAGTCGACTGCACGGCCCTGGACAAGGTCCGCAAGGATGTCGCCAAGACCCTTGGCACCAGCATCCCCTACTACGCCATGATCCGGATGGATGATTTCCAGAACCTCATCGACAGCGTTGGCGGCCTGCGGATGAACATCCGGGACACCCTCATCGACTACCACTACACGGCGCGTCATCGCAAGATCTACGTGCCCAAGTCCACCGGCTACCAGATGAACGGTGGCGGCAACTGCGGCGTGGCACCCAAGAAGTGCCGGAGCGCCCTGCGCTACGCCCGCAGTCGCTACGGCACGGAGGGCGGTACCTCCAACTCCGACTATCGGCGGGTCCGGCGGCAGCAGGAGATCGTGTTCTATGCCATCAAGCGGGTCCTGTCACGCGGCAGCGGCTCCAGCCTGACAAGCCTGCTCAACGCATCCAGGGGCCGGATCTACACCAACCTGCCCAAGACCACGAGCGGCGCACTGGCCCTCTACGCGTTCGCCCAGGGCGCCACGTTCACGAAGAAGGACGGCACCGTCTTCGGGCCCCAGCGCTGGGCCACATACACCGGCCAGTACACCTTCCAACTGAAGCTGGCGGACATCCGCCAGTGGGTCGACCGGCACTTCCGCCCGGTCACCTGAGGACGGTTCAGCCGCCCTCGCGCTGATCGGTCGCTGCGGTCCGCGGGTCCCAGCGCTTGCTGCCGTCGTCCGCGGCATCACCGGTCGGGTCGCTCAGCCCCTGGCTCGTGCCCCGGATGAATGGCGGCGGGTCACCCGGTTCCGGGCTGGGAGTGCGGGGCACCTGCGGTAGCCGCTCGGCATAGGCATCGAGTTCGGCATCAGCCTCGGCCGGGATGTCTGGGAACGTCGGTCGGGGTTCGGTCATCTGGTCAGCCCTCCACTCGGCCGCGGACGCGGTGCCTCGGGAGTGTGCGCCTTCTAGCGTCTTGGGCCGAGATCGACGCGCCCACCACGCATCGCAAGCGCATCGCAGGTCTCTGTCCGCGCCTGGATACCGTCTGACCCGCTATCCTGCATATCTGACGATATCGTCAGATGATGATACTCAGTGGAGGCAGCCATATGGCCGGAACGATCCTGCAGGGTCGCCCACTCGCGGAGGTCAAGGCGGACCTGTTCCGCGCCCTGGCGCATCCGGCGCGGATCCGGGTCCTGGAGATCCTGGTGCAGGGCGAGCGCTCGGTGAGCGACCTCCAGCCGCTGGTCGGCATCGAGTCGTCGCATCTGTCGCAGCAGCTGGCAGTGCTCCGGCGTGCGGGCCTGGTCACCACGCGCAAGGACGGTTCGCTGGTGCTGTATGCCATCCGTGACCCGGAGACGACCGAGCTGCTCGCCGTGGCCCGTCGGCTGCTCATCAACTCCCTGTCCGAGTCGCAGGGCCACCTGGCCGACCTGCTGGAGGAGCGGCACGCGTGAGTGGCCGCAAGCAGGCGCCGGGCGCACAGGGCCGAACCTCGGCCTGGTGGCAGGTGGCCGGGTCGATGCGCATGCCGGACCTGCGCACGTTCCTGCCACGTCGCGGGGATTACGCCGGTGTCCGGGCCGGTTGGCGGGCAGACGCACTCGCAGGCCTGACCGTTGGCGTGGTGGCCCTGCCCCTGGCGCTCGCATTCGGCATCACGACCGGTCTGGGCGCGGAAGCGGGCCTCATCACGGCGATCGTCGCAGGGCTCGTGGCGGGCATCTTCGGCGGTTCCGATGTCCAGGTGTCCGGACCGACCGGGGCCATGACCGTGGTGTTGGTACCCATCGTCCATCGCTATGGCGCCGACGCCGTGATCGTGGTCGGCATCCTGGCCGGACTCTTGGTGCTGGGCGCCGCGCTGCTCCGGCTCGGCCGCTACCTGGCGTATGTGCCGTGGCCGGTCATCGAGGGCTTCACGCTGGGCATCGCGACCATCATCTTCCTGCAGCAGGTGCCGACTGCCCTGGGTGTGCCGGCCAGCGCGGGTGAGAGCACCCTGCTCACGGCGATCGACGCCGTCGCTGCCGCGAGCCGTGCTGTCTCGCTGCCCAGCATGGCCATCGTGGGCCTGGTTGCCCTGGTCATGGTCGGGCTGCCGCACTGGAACCGGACGATCCCCTCGTCGCTGGTCGCCGTCATCGCGGCGACCCTCGTCGTGAGCGTGGCGAGCCTGGATGTGGCGACCATCGGCGCGCTGCCGGGGTCCTTGCCACTGCCTTCGCTGCCGATCATCGAGGTATCCCAGCTCGGACCGCTGTTCTCGGCCTCGCTGGCAGTGGCGCTCCTTGCGGCGCTGGAGAGCCTGTTGTCGGCCAAGGTCGCGGACGGCATGGCATCTGCCGGCCGACGCTACGACCCGGACCGGGAGCTCTTCGGCCAGGGTCTCGCCAATATCGTGGCGCCCCTGTTCGGTGGCATGCCGGCGACCGGTGCCATCGCGCGTACCGCGGTCAACGTCCGGGCCGGCGCGCGGACGCGGCTCGCAGCCATCGTGCATGCGCTGGTGCTGCTCGTCGTGGTGCTGTTCCTGGGCGCGCCCATCGGTGCCATCCCGCTGGCCGCCCTTGCGGGCGTGCTCATGGTCACGGCGGCACGGATGGTCGATGTCGCCAACGTCCGGGCCGTGCTCCGGGCCACCAGCGGTGACGCGGCCATCCTCATCGTGACAGCCGCGACGACAGTGCTGTTCGACCTCATCCTGGCGGTCGAGGTCGGCATCGCCCTCGCGGCGGTGCTGGCCCTGCGGGCGGTCGCCCGGTCATCTGCCTTCACCCCTGAGGAAGTCGCCGATATCGCGGGCGACCGCGCCGACGCTGATGCCTTCGAGCCCGACCGGGAGGCGGCACTCCTGCGCCAGCGGATCCTGGCCTATCGCCTCGATGGCGCGCTGTTCTTCGGTGCCGCACAGCGGTTCCTGACGGAACTCGCATCCGTGTCGGACGTGCGCGTGGTCATCCTCCGGATGCCCCAGCTCCAGGTGCTGGATGCGACCGGGGCACAGGCGCTGGGCGAGCTTATCGCGGAGCTGGAGGGACGCGACATCACCGTGCTCATCAAGGGACCGCGCGCCGAACACGTCCGGGTGCTGCGCGCGGTCGGGGCACTCGACCACCTGCGCCACGAACATCACCTGTTCGAGTCGCTGGACGCGGCCGTGGCGCACGCCCGGTCGCACGTCGAGCGTGAGTCTGGTCAGGCCGACTCGGCTTCGTTGGCACTGCCGCTGACGATCTGACCGACGCGCAGGGCCAGCGGCCCGCGCTCTGCTCGCAGACGATCGTGTCGCGATGGCGGAGAGGGTGGGATTCGAACCCACGAGGCTTTCGCCCGGCAGTTTTCAAGACTGCTGCCTTCAACCACTCGGCCACCTCTCCGGGGGACGTTATAAGCGTGAGATATGTTCTCTGAGGTCGTGGGGGTCTATGGGTTGGGGGTTTATCGTGGGGGTGTCAGGTAGTCGTAGGCGAGCAGAGAGTCCTGGATCAAGCGACCTCGCGTCTGCCTCGTCGGCAGAGATGACCGGCGCGGCATCCGCATAGAAGCGAAGGGTTGTCGCGGCTGTGCTGTGGCCGGCGATTCGCGAGACCTGGACGACATCCATACCTTTTTCAATCATGCGTGAGATGGCTATGTGGCGGAGTGCCCGCCACTCCAGGGGCTCCCGACCCCCGTCAGCAAGCGCCTTCTTCCACCGCCTTGTGAGGTCCGTTGCCGACCACCTCGTCGAGCGCTTGCCGTCAAAGATGGGTCCGGACGACCTCTTCCAGTAGTTCAGGTAGTAAGCGAGGTGGGTCGGCAGGCGCACGACTCGGCGGGAGCGCGCCGTCTTCGGAGGACCAAGCGTCAAGCCCTCGTAACCTCGTGTCACTGCCTGTCGGATGCGCAGTGTCTGGGCGGTGGCGTCAAAGTCCGACCAATCGAGGCCAAGCAGTTCCTGCTGACGCAATCCCAGGGTAAGCGTCAGGTTCACGGCTAGGTTGAGCTTCATGTCCTTGCCAACGCACTCAAAGATCTCGTCGATCTGTTCCGCAGTCAGGTGCTTGACTGCGATCGTACCAACGGTCCCGGCTCGGCCTCGCACTGACGTGGATGGCACAGGGCTGCTGCTGGTGTGGCCTTGTTGCGCCGCACTTCGCATAGCGGCGCCCAAGCAGTTACGGATATTCCGGACGGTATTGGGCTGCAGGCCATCATCCTGCATCGCGGCGATGGCGCCCTGCACATGCGACGTTCCGAGGTCCGTCAGCCTGATGGCTCCGAGTCGTGGCTTTAGGTGGTCGCGGATGATCGACTCGTAGCCGAGGATCGTGCGTTCCTGGACGTAGGCGAGCTTTCGCTGGCGCCCGATCCACTCGTCGAGCCAGGCGCCGACGCTGGTGGGGCTCGGTGGTTTGGACTTCGTCGCCACCGCGGCAAGCAAGGCGACGCGCTGGCGCTCCGCGTCTTCCCGTGTTGCGGCCCGGTGACGGTAGCGCTTGCCGTTGCCGGCATCGACCTCGGCGACGAAGCCGCCGCGATCAGCGTAGACGGTACCCTCGCCTCGCGGTCGCCTGGTCGGCTTCTTCTTCGCTGCCACGCCCGGATAGTATCCGACCGGGCGTCACCGTCATGCGGCAACCCGTCGACGATACCGAGGACCAGCTGCGCAAGCCGAGGCGGCCACGCACGAAGGCCTGCGAGTGCCGGAGCTGACCCCGGTCGAGCGCGCTCATGACGAGGACCCATCCGAAGGTGGGCAAGGCCGACACTGCGAGTCGCGAGGTCGGTAGCTTGACCTGCGCCGCGGAGTGCACGCAACGCCCCCAGCCCACCAAGCAGCCCTGTGAGGACCAACATGGGGCCGCGGTCCGCTCCTGTCGCACTCCGGGTCGCTCCCGCATCCGTGGAGTGCAGGTGGTCCAGCGACCGCAGGCTCCGGATCTGGGTCAAAGTGCGCACCCTGCCACGCGTCGCCACGAGCTTCTCGGGAGAGATCGCGAAGTCCGCGTATCGCCATCGACCCGGCATCCGTGGGCCGAGCCTCTGCTTGTAGGGACGAGCGCGCCGACCAGGAGTCGGGGGTGGCCGGTATGTCCGCGCTCGCGGCCCAGTATCAGGCGGACATCGGCAGCAAGCGCATGGCCGACATGAGCCGCTCGACCTTCGAGTCCGGCGGTCACCTGGGCAACGATCCGCTCGGCTATCGCACCCGACGCAACGACGAGGGCGAGATCATCCATCCACGCACCCTCGAGATCGTGGAACAGGAGGCGGAGGTCGTTCGACGCGTCTGGCGCGACCTGCCGTCCCGGTCGACACAGCAGATCGCCGATACCCTCCAGCGCGAGGGCGTCCAACGGCGAGTAGGGCGTCCAACGGTGAGTAGATCGACCATGGACGCGCGACCCTGTCAAGGACATCGTCCACATCCAGGTCTTGCTGCGCCACGCCCGGCTCGAGACGACCATCGGCTACCTGCGGGACGTGGACGCCATCACCAACAAGGCCGCGTCGTCCTGGGACCTCGGCGACGAATGCCGGACCGCCCTCGACCGGCCGATGATCCCCGAGCACACGGTCATCGACCTGCCCGAGGCGGCGTGACGCGTCAGCGCTGACAACTCCCCGGCCTGGAGGACCAGGGAGCTCACAAGCGTGTGGTCAAGTCGGCCCTGGATGCAGTCGCTCAGTCGCAGTCCGCCCGGTCATCGATGCGGCGGTCGGAATGGGCGTCTCAGGAGCACCCAGCATCCGGCCGCGAGGCCGAGGCCGACGGCAAGCAAGGCTGCCTCGGGGAGCCTGCGGTACGGACGCGAGCCCTCACCGCTGAGGTCGGTCGGCGGTAGTCCGGGAGCCATCAGCGCGATCGCCCCGGCCAGCGCAGTCACGCGCTGGACCGGCCGGGGATAGTCCACATACTCGTGGTAGGGATCGGTGACGAGCGATGCGCTCCCATTGCGCGCGATTGCCCAGGCGACCGAGTTCGTCACGCCCACGTCATCGCCATCGGAAGCCACGGCACTGGTGCTGTACAGGTAGGCGGTGCCGGGCTTGAGGTCGAGCGGCTGGCAGAGCGAACCTTCCACCTCGTATCGTTGACCGAGCGGTCCACCCGCGAAGACCTCGATCACCGACCAGGCGTCGTGGTTGTGGGCACCGACACGACCCAGGTACACACCCTCGAAGGTCGTCCCGCGCGCGTCGCCGATCCGCCGGAGGTGCTGGATGGCCAACCCGCAATCGGCCATCACAGGACCGGTCAGGCCAGCGATCGCCAGGATCGCCGAGGCGATCGCCACCATCAATAGGCCAGACCGTCTCATCGCCGACCTCCGTGGTCCTGTCGACCGCTCGCCGTGGTCGGCCCGAGATGCGTGAGTGACGCGACCGCGTGGCACCTCAGGACCTGACCGCGCACGCTACGTCTGATGCTTTCGAGGCCGTCAGAACGATCGCGAAGGCGAGATGGAAGAGGCGATGTCTCGCAGCGCGGCGTCGAGGCGGCCCGCATCACGGGCCTCCCTGTCGGAGGTCGGGGCGGTAGAGGGACGCTGCCCGCGGTCCGCGCACGTCCTCGCCGGGACTTCCGGACCACGTGAACAGCGAATCCCCCGTCGACAGGCTGACGGCGCCATCCCTGATATCCCCGCGCATCCGATAGCACTGCGCGGTGCTGGAATCGAGGGCGTACCCGGTCCACAGGGAGAGCACGAGCGAACCGACCGCCACCGACGAGCCCGAACGGATGGGACAGCCGGTCCGGACCGTCGTCCAGGTGTCAGTCATCGCGTCCCACACGGCGCCGCCCCGGCCCTGCTGGTCATCGTCCACGCCCAGGAACCACAACTCATCGCCGACCCATATGCCCCGCTCCCGTGCCGAGAGTGGCGGGGTCTCGCGGGCCGCGGACCACGTCAGCGTGTCGGGATCGAGGATGCTCATCGCCAGGGGTGCCGGATCGGGGCTGCTACCGGCGATCGCGACCACCCGTTCGCCGGCGACATACAGGTCGACCGACGTGTATTCGGTCGCGACAGTGATGGGCGGCAAGGACAGTTCGGTCCAGCAGTCCGAGGCCAGGTCGTACCGCGCGGCGCCATCCTGTCCGACCCACAGGCCGTCCCCATCCACGTCCCTGCGTCCGAGGACCACCAGTCCACCGTCCGCCCATACCGCATCGACGTATCGTGTCCGGAACGGCAGCTCGGGCAGATCGCGCCAGGTGTCGGATCGTGGGTCGTAGCGCAGACCTCGGATGCCGCTGCCGTCATATCCGTCACCGATGGCGATGAGCTCCTTGCCGGTCCAGAAGCCCTGCCACAGGTCGAAGTCGATCGGCGCACGCGACCGCTCACGCCAGCGGTCCGTCAGCGGGTCATAGGTGGCGGTCCGGCCGTCCTGCCCATTCACGACGATGACTCGCTTGCCAGTCCAAGCCCCGATGCCGTAGCGGGCACCGAAGGGCGGACGACTGGTCGACGTGGAGCGACCGCGGAGCACGGGCACACCGCCTTGTTGGGACGCCATCGGGACCGTCGGCGGAGTCGCCGCCGTCGCCGGGCTGGCCTGCGCCCGCGAGGGGGTACTGGCGATGGCAGTCGCCGCTGGACCAGTGTCCACGCAGGTTGGCGCTGGCATCGAGGTAGTCGACTGGCCCGCACTACTGAACGATGATGGCCGGGAGGCATCGGGCGCGTCGTCGGCCATGGACCCATCGCCGCGTCCTGACACCTGCAGGACCAGGGCACCGACCAGCACCAAGGCAGCGATGACCCCTCGAAGGATCACGGGTCGCTGCTCGTGATGCGCAGCCAGACGAACCCGGATGGGTCGGAGCCCACTGGTCCGGGCCGGATGTCACGTAGTGGTTCGCTGAAGCCACGACCGGGGCCCGACAACACCCAGGGTTCGCGTCCGCCCTGCGGCAGGACAGCGCCGAACAGGAACTGGTCGCGGAAGCGGCTGATGGCATCGGGCGCAGTCGGCGTCAGGTCCGTCTCGCTCGGACGGACCGTGCCGATGGTGCCGGCCCCTGCCCAGACGGCTCCCTGGGAACCGACGCCGGTCGTGGTGAATGCGAGGCGATCGGGGGACGCAATCAGGCTGCCGATGGCGAGTCCGTCCGTATCGGTCACTGGATAGGTGCTCTCGGGGATCGACTCCGTGACCCACAGGTGCGGCCCACCTCCCGTCACGGGAACGCTGAAGTAGACCCGGCCGCCGACCGGGGTCACGAACCACGGGGCCGTGTCGGCCGCGGGTCGGGCGTCGGTCAGGGCCACCGGACCGCGAGGCGTCGGCGCATCCTCGGACCAGGTCGCGGCCGTGGCATACAGGCGTCGGCCGCCATCGCGGTCGAGGGCCGTGTAGAAGATCCGGACCGCGTTACTGTCCGGGCTCCGAAGCACGAGCAGGTCGTCCGGGTCCGACCCGGTGGGTCGGGTGGGCGGCATCATCCGGCCGTCGAGCCACAGCTGGCGACCGTGGACGCCGTCGTCGGCGCTGAACAACCCCGACGATCCGAACGGCACGAAGTCCATCGGATCGGAGCCCAGGGGTCCGGGCTGGATGTCCGCGAGGATCCCTGGCTTCTCCTCGAAGGTGCTGTCGTCCCGCGTCGTCCAGGGCTCCCGCCCATGAAGCCCGTCATCGGCCGAGAAGATGACCGCGCCGTTGACGAGGGTCATGCCGGTCGGGTCGGAACCAACCGGTCCCGGTCGGGCATCGACCACGAGCGTGGTCCCGCGCCGGGTGCCGTCCGCCGCCCACAGCTCCCGGCCCTGCACGCCGTCATCGGCGGCGAACCAGGCCTGATCACCGATGGCTGCCATGCCGGTGGGAGCGGAGCCGGCAGGTCCAGGCAGCACATCACGCAGCATCCGCGTGCCGGCGTCGGTCCCGTCAGTGACCCATGGTTCCCGGCCGTGCACACCGTCATCCGCGGTGAAGAACAGCAGCCCCACGGCGCTCACCAAGTCCTGTGGGTCGGATGAGGCATCGCCGTGTGCGATGTCGGATACGAGCCTGGTGCCAGCCCTGGTGCCGTCGGTCCGCCAGAGCTCGCGACCGTGACGACCGCCGTCCGCACTGAAGAAGGCCAGGTCCGCTGCGGGTAGGCGCGCCAGCTGGCGGACCTGGGCTGCGGTGACCTGCTGCATCCGGCTTCGTTCACCCTGGCGGGTGATGGCCGTACCAGCCTCCGGCCCGCCCACGAACGCGATCGCCGAGATGGGGCCGGACACACCCAGCCCGGAGTCGCCCTGCGTCCCCCAGGCCACCGCTATCCGGTCACCGACCCGCGCACGCAGGCCGTCCTCGAGGCAGTCGTCCCCGTACGAGTAGGGCTCGTGGAGCAGCACCGTGGCGGGCGACGGTCCGCGGAACCGGTCCTCGACCCTGATGGTGAAGTCGGACGGGTCGATGCCATGGTCATCGTGGTGGACCACCCTGGTGACGGTGCCGATCACGATGCGGTCGGCGCGTGGCGCGGCGTACTGGAACAGCGGCCACTGCGACCCGACCGAGCACTCGGCGCTCACCGGATCGGTCACCATCAGGGTGGCTCCGACGGCAGGGGTCAGCGCCAGGAGCGCCGCGAGGGCGAGGGCAAAGGGGCGCTGCATCAGCTCCCGGCCGGGCCAGAGGGTGACCCGATGACGAGGCCGATGACCTCGAGCATTCACAGGTGTGCCATGCCCCTGCCGACCGGGTGGAACTCGGGTCTCGTGACCCACGCCGGGGGTCGATAGATGACCCCGTCCGGAAGGGCCGGCAGCTCCTCGCCACCGCCACCCGACCACAGGATCAGCTCTCGGCCCGTCCATAGGCTGACCGGCTCGCGACGGTTACGGTCGTGGCTCCGGGGCACCCGGTAGCAGGCGTGGGCTTCGGGGTCGTAGGCGTTCCGGTAGCCGAGCAGCACCTGGCCGGTCCACACGTTGCCGTACACGGGGCACGCAGCGTCGAACGGCATCCAGATGCCGGCCGCGAGGTCGAATGTGCCCGCTCGATCCCCGTCGGGGTCGTCGGAGGGCTCCCGAAGCACCATCAGTTCATCCCCGCCGATCCACACGGGCGTACCGGCATCGCGGTCCAGCGGCAGGGTCGTGGGCGGCCCCACAGGTGCGGCTGGTCATGTCCATGATCGAGATGGTGGGCGAGGCGTGCGCGGGC
>JBBQNA010000105.1:0-11539 GCA_038329515.1 Candidatus Limnocylindrales bacterium
GGAACACGCCCATCGACACGCTGCCGGTCGACCCATCATCGGATGCCTACATCGCGACCATCGGCGCGGACATAGGCTTCCATCCCGACTTCGGGGCCGATGACGGCGGCCCCATCGGCATCCCGTACGTGGTCGTGACCGGTGATCAGGCACCCGTCGACGTCACCTTTGATTACGCCGACGAGAGCGACCCGGGGCCGTACCCCATCCCCGCCGACGCACCCATCGAAGGTGGTCCCGACAGTGACGGGGACCGCCACGTGCTGGTCGTGAACAGCGACACCTGCACCCTGTATGAACTGTTCTACGGGGTCCCCCAGGACGACGGCACCTGGCTGGCGGGCTCCGGCGCGGTGTTCGACCTGCGTTCGTCCGCGCTGCGACCCGATGGCTGGACGTCCGCCGATGCCGCCGGGCTCCCGATCCTGCCCGGCCTGGTGCGCTATGACGAAGTCGCGTCCGGAGCGATCCATCACGCGCTGCGCTTCACGACCTCCGAGACCCGCCGCGACTACGTCTGGCCGGCGCGCCACTTCGCGTCCGACCAGGAAAGCACTGACTACCCGCCCATGGGCCAGCGCTTCCGCCTCCGCGCCGACTACGACATCTCCGGCTTCTCACCGGAGGTCCAGGTCATCCTCCAGGCGCTCAAGACGTACGGCATGTTCCTGGCCGACAACGGCTCGCCCTGGTACATCTCCGGCGTGCCCGACGAGCGCTGGAACAACGAGACCCTCCACGACCTGAAGGATGTGCTCGGCTCGGACCTGGAGGCGGTCGACGTGTCGTCGCTGATGGTCGACCCCGACTCCGGCCAGGCAGCCGGCGCTGGGTCGCCGGGGGCCACGCGCGAGCCGGAGGGGACGTCGGCGCCGGATGCCACCGATAGCCCCGAAGCCACCGATGCCCCAGAGGCCACCGCCGAGCCCGAGAGCACGACGGCGCCTGAGGGCTCCCCCACCGCGCTGGAACCGAACCCGCTCGAGGCCGTCGATGCTGACCTCTACGTCGCCAACGCCCAGGCATCAGGGGACGAGGATGGCTCAAAGGCCAAGCCCTTCTCGACCATCGGCGCGGCCCTGGCTGCGGCCAAGGACGGCGACACCATCGCGGTCGCCGCGGGCGACTACCCGGAGTTGGTGCTGGTCCGGGATCGCACCCTGCAGCTCTTCGGTGGCTACTCGGCCGACTTCAGCGAGCGCGACCCAGCCACGAATGTGACCTCGATCATCGGTGACGGCACCGACTCCGTGCTGAGCCTGGTCGACGCGGCTGGCTCCACCATCGACGGCTTCCGCATCACCGGCGGCACTCGGAGCGTGCTGCCGGAGTACGGCGACCTGGGTGGCGGCATCTTCATCCAGGGTGGCGCGCCGACCATCGCCAACAACCTCATCGAGGGCAATGACGCGCGTCCGGCGACGCCAGGCGGCAGCGACCCGCTGGGTGGCGGCATCTTCGCGGAAGGCTCGAACGTGTCCATCCTGGACAACGTCATCCGCGGCAACACCGCCGGACGTGGCGGCGGGGTCGCCGTAACTGGCGGCACTCCGATCATCAGCGGCAACACCGTGCAGGACAACGTGGGTGTCGCGGACCACGGCGGCGGCATGTACATCGCGGCCACGAACGCCGAGATCAGCGGCAACCTCATCATCGGCAACGAGATCGGCCGCGACCTGGGCTACGGCTGGGGCGGCGGCATCATCGTGTTCGGGGCGGACAGCTCGGCCGAGCTGTCGTTCAACGAGGTGACCGGCAACTACGCACCGTCTGTCGGCAGTGGCGTGTTCATCGATGACGGCGCGGTCGTCACCATGGACCATGAGTTCATCCATCACAACGACTGCCCCGATGGCGGCACGACCGGTGGTGTCGGCATCTACGTGGACGGCTACGACACCACGATCGGCTCGACCGTGACCATCGACCACACGACCGTGGCGGGGAACGACTGCGAGACCCAGGGCGGCAATGGCCTGTACGTGGAGGCGCAGTCCAGGGTCACCGTCACCAACAGCATCTTCTGGGGCAACGGCGGGGACGACTTCCTGGTGGATGGCACGTCCACGATCGACGCGAGCTACATCACGTCGGAGGAAGCCATCGAGGGCGACGGCAACCTCACATCCGACCCGCTGTTCGCGGACCTGGCCGACGGCGACGTTCACCTGCAGCCGGGCAGTCCGGCAATCGATGCGGGCGATCCGAAGGCTCCCTTCGACCGGGAGCCGGAGCCGAACGGCGGCCGCGTGGACCAGGGCCGCTATGGCGACACCGCAGCGGCGACCTCAGCCGGTCAGTAGGCGGCTGCAAGCAGGGCAAGGGCCGGCAGGTTTCGGTCCGTCACTCGGGGAGGCAACCTCCATGCGTGCGCCCCCACTTTCCTGAGTCGTCTCGACGCATGACGGGAGGCGGCTTGATACACCCACGCGACTCGCACATCGACCCTCTTCATGCCACGTACGCTCAAACCCGGCCCATGGTCACGCCCGTGGTCAGGTGCCGAGCAGGTCGCCTGCAGGTGTGGAGAGCGCCACCTCAAGGCTGATACCCTGTGCGCCGACGAGCAGCTTGCGGGAATCAACTCAATATACTGAGTAACATGCTGGCCGCACTCGCGGATCGCTGCGGATCAGACGGCCGGCCGGGGCGCCACGCGGGACCCTGAGTCGAACAAGTCGACAGACTGATGCCGACGACGGATCCTACCGACCCAGGACCACGTCGATGCCGGCCAGGACGAGCTCGTGCTTCGGTGGAGACAGTCGGCCGGCTCGCTCCTCGAGCACGGCACGGTCGAGGGTCACGATCTGCGAGACATTCGCCACAGACTGCCGAGGCAAGCCGGTCTGACGGGCCGTGAGCGCGACCTCACTCCGTGAACGACCATCACGGTGCGCCAGACGCTCGACCTGCTGGAATACCGCATCCGGGACCGATACTGCAGCGGTTGCCGCTCTGTCCCGCTGGACTCGTCGATTCGAGATGCTCGTTCACCAGCGCCTCGGGGCCGCGGTGGTGGGCCAGCGTGGCGGGCAGGATCAGACTGGCGGTTCGGCCGCGGGGAGCCGCGGCACCAAAGGCTGCGCTAGCCTCTATGACGATGCGCTTCCTCATCTGCCGCAATCCCGATCTTGACAGCTCGCTGCCGTACCTCCTCAACGTGCCCATCGATGGCGGGTTGATCCTCAAGGCGCGCGACACATGGCCCAGGACGGCGCGCGTCTATTGCCATCGCGCGGACGAGTGGCCAACCGATGCGGAGATCGTGGAGGACGTCGCGGTGCTCGAGTGCCGGCGTCGCGGCGTGGCCATCGACCTCGTCCTGGAGCGACCGCGGGAGAATCGGTCCCAGATCGTGTTCACGCGCCTGCCCAGTGGCCGCGAAGGGATCTTCTGGCAGACCCGCAAGGTAGTCGGCACCGCCCGACCCGGCGCCCGGATCCCGGGTCGTCGGATCTCGGAGCTGGGCACCAGGCTGATCATCGTCGTCGACACCCGGGAGCATTACCCCTGGAAGTTCGCCAACCAGCAGGCGAGCGTCGAGCGGGGCGCGCTGGAGGCGGGTGACTACGCGGTACGGGCGCCCGACGGCACGGTCCTGGCCGCGGTCGAGCGCAAGGCGATCGCGGACCTGGCGGCGTCCCTGAACAACGGCAGCCTGGTGTTCGCGTTGGGTCAATTGGCGACGCTGCCGCGGGCGGCCGTCGTGGTCGAGGATCGATACAGCGCGCTGCTCAAGCTGACCCATGCCCCGACCGGGTTCCTGCCGGACCTCCTGGCGCGGGTCCAGGTGCGCTACCCGGAGATCCCCATCGTGTTCCTGGAGACACGCGCGCTGGCCGAGGAGTGGGCGTATCGCTGGCTGGGCGCCGCGTACCTGGAGCTTCTGCCGAACGACGCACCGTACTGAGGGGCGGCGAACCAGCGGGCACACTCGCCGCTGGTCGCCGCTCTTCCCAGATCCGGTTCGAGCGCGCGGATGGGGGTCCATCGCTGACCATCGCAGATGAGGGCGACGAGGCCACCTGGCCAGCGGCATTCGCCCGCACCTGGTTCGACAACCTGCTGCCCGAGGAGGGACGCCGGACAACGGCCGAGTCGGATGCCAGGTCCCGGATGTCGCTCGGCGGCGCCCAGGACAAGCTGATGCTCGCGCGGTTCGATGACGCCTGGTTCCTGCCTCTCGACGGCGCCATCAGCACCCACATCCTGAAGCCTGAAGCTGACCGATCCGGGGGTCTGGCGGCGGCCGAGACCTGGGCGCTCCGCGCAGCTGCCGAAGTCACCCAGGCGGCACGCGCGACCCTGATGACCGTATGGCGCCGGGCGTGCTACTTCGGGTTGGTGCGCTGGCCGACTTGCGCAAGCAACTGCTGGACCCGCTGGTACGAGACTCCGACCAGGCTGCCGACCTCCCGCGTCGAAAGGCCACTCGTGCTGAGCACTGATACGGCTCGACGCAGGGTCTGTGAGGCAGTCTCCTGTGCGACTTCCGCGGTGGATCGCGCCTGCCTGGTCTCACGCAACAGCCGTACCCACTCGTCGTCCAGCAACGGCTCGATCTCGACCGCAAACGTGCCGGGCGCCACGTCCAGCCAGACCGCGATGAGATCGCGAACGGTGGCTTCGGCGCGATCGAGGGTCTTCGCCTGGGTCACTACGTCCAGTTCGGGGACCGACAGCAGCCAGAACCGGGCCTCCCGAGTCGCGACGACCTTGTAGCTTTTCACCGCCGCCACCATCCTTCCCCCAACACCGCCGCAAGCTTGCGGCGGTTGCTGCTCACCACTCCCGGCGTCAGTTCCCGGTGCCGCGGGACCTGGAACTTGACCCCGCCGCATTCCCAGATCTCGTGCTCCGACCCCTCGCGCACCAGCGTCATCGCCACCCCGCCAGCGGCTGCCGCCTGCCGGACCTCATTGACGTGATCCGTCCGCTTCACACTCAGGATACTAGAGGCCTTGTTGAGTGTCGTCTATGTGGCTTGTAGCCGATTCGGGCCCAGCCGACCATCACACGGTCCGAACATGACAGAGAGGGGCCGGGGCTCAGGGCGCTGGCGGCTGCGCATCAACACCGACGTGCCGCCGGATGAGTCGCGATGACGACAGGTGTCGCCGCGTCCACTCGGCGCGCGGCACGCGAGCCCGCGACGCAAGGGCCTGAGCACGCGATCGGGTGCGTGCCCATCTCTCTGAGTCCGGTCGATGCATCACGCGGATGGCCGTCGGCGGCTTTGGTATCGGCCGCGTCATTGACGACTGGCGGTGACACGAACCTGACCCGCCTATCCGTCCCTGGATGTCGGCGCGGTCGCACGCATCTGGTCGAGACGACGCATGAGGTTCCGCTTGCGACCGTGGCGCGCGCGCAGATCCAGCACGTAGGTGCGGTACTCACGGTCCTGGCCCAGCCGTTCCATCAGCGGTGCCACCCGGCCCAGCAATGCCACCGCGGCCGCGTAGCCCCCGTCGTTCGTGGTCGCGATGGAGGCCTCGATCTCGCGCTGGTAGATACCGATGGAGTCGTTCGGATGGTCCTGCTCTCGACGCTTCGCGAGGTCCAGCCATAGCTCGCGAGAGCAGTCGAGGCCTTGGGCCGCCGTCCAGGCAGCCGCCACATCGCCCTCGGACAGGTGGATCTGGACGAGCACCGAGCCGTCCGGACCGAACATCCACCGTGGTGAGGAACCGCCGGTCCGGAGCGCTCGGGACGCTCGGGACGTCGCGACCGACTGGTGGATGTGATCGACCGCCCTGGTCTTCCAGTCGGGCCACGACTCCACGAACGGCGGGCCGGGTCGCATCACATTGGCGCGGAGCATCCTGTACGTGGCCTGGCTCGGCATGTCGGTGAACCCCGCCCAGGCTTGCGCGATCGCGTCATCGTGTCGGCCGCGCTGGTGATAGGCCTCGATGAGGAACTCCCGGAGGCGCTCGCCAGTACGTGTCGGGAACGCCGCAACGCCACGCTCTGCCCAGCCGAGCGCTTCGTCGGCGCGGCCGGCCTCCGCGCACACCTCCGCGATGTCGAGGTACCTCGAGGCGTACGACAGGTCGCGCGACATCACCCCGATGAGCTCATCGACGTCCCCCGACACACGCGCCAGGCCCTCCATGATCCGCCGGATCGCGCGGTGTCCGTCGGCTCCGACGCGGGTGGTCTCGGGTGTCACGGCAGGGACGCCCTCCCAGGTCGACTCTGCGAGCCGGCGATAGGCGAGGAGGCCCGTCTCCCCCAGGACGTCGCGATACCGCTCGACGGCGCCACCGAACAGGCCCCACTCATCGTGCAGCTCCCAGGCGAACAGCCGCGTCGCGAGCACGGTCGGGTCGGGCCGGGCGGCCGTGCAGGCCGCGAGATGGAGCGCCTGCAGGCGGCTGAGCAGTTCGCCCATGCCGCCGTCGGAGTCATCCACCGACTCGATGGCGGCCCCGACACCGCGAAGGGCGTACTCCGTCAGGTCGACGGCCGCAGGGCCGTCATCGGCAGCCAGGACATCGTCGATGAGGTCGATGGCGTCGTCGATCCCCTGGAAGAAGTCCCACGCTTCCTCGTACGGCACGTAGCCCCGCACCCGGAGCGCCTCGTCGATGGCACGACGAACGACCCCGGGATCCAGATCGCCGCGTGTGACAGCGGACGTGGCCGTTCGAAGCAGCAGCCGCTGGGCGACCCCGTCGTCGCGCTCGGCCTCCGCGAGCAGCATCTCCGCGAGCGTGGGGGCGTCGAGGCCCAGCAGGTAGCTGCGAGCCTCCTGCATCGAGACCGGTGGAGGTCGCGACGGGTCAGTCGGCATGAACTCGTCGAGCCACGCCAGGGCGAGCGCGACCTGGTGCTTGCAGAACGCGCCGTCCTCGCCCATCGGGCAGTCGCACGACCCGACCACATCGCCACCGGACACGGCGACCGAGACGCGGTAGCGCTGGCCACCGCGGACCACGCCCGCCAGGCCGTCGCTGGTGACCGAGACAGGGCCGACCCTTCGGTCGCTCGCGTAGTCCTCGCCACGCTCGAACGTCCGGGCCCCCGCGGTCGCCAGGATCCGACCACGGGTCAGCGTGGCGCGAAGGTGCTCAGTGGCGGCTGGCTGGGTGTCAGTGGAGTCGGCGCCGCGCATCCCCATCGCCCACACCCTCCAGGCCAAGGTCGCCAACGACCTCCATGTCCACGATCCGGAGCTCGAACTCGTAGCCCTCGAATGGCTCGAGCACGCCGCCGAACTCGTCCCAGCCCAGGCGTCTGCCGTCGACGATGACGTCGTAGGCACGTCGCTCGTCGGTCCACTCGAGTCTGCCGTGGACGGTCATGCCGGACATGACCGGGCCATTCGGGCCAGCCTCGAGGTCGATCCTTCGCAGCTTGCTGGTCAACTGGGCATCAAGCCGGGCCACGAGTTCGGGAAGGTCCACGTCATGGGGCCCGATGACCTTGGCGTGGTATCCCTCCAGGACCTCGACACCCAGTTCGACCGCCTCCGCGACAACGCCCGTCCCTG
Organism: Candidatus Limnocylindrales bacterium; assembly: GCA_038329515.1. GTDB lineage: Bacteria > Chloroflexota > Limnocylindria > Limnocylindrales > CSP1-4 > JAFMJV01. Next base: position 7,505 of record JBBQNA010000105.1, read on the forward strand.
CCCGCCACAGCCGGTATCGGAAGCGGTGGGAGCGGCCGTCCGCGCCGCGGAGCCTGGTGGGTGCGGGCGGATCCGGCAGCTCCGGATATCCGGTCGCGGCGGCGATCCGCCGGTCGAAGCATCGGTCACAAAGCCTCGTGCCGCCGAGGATCATGCTGGCGTGGCCGGCGCCGCATGACTCGCAGAGGGGATCGTCGGCATGCGTCGGTGACACCTCTCTAGGCTAGCGTGTCCATCAGTGGCCGGCGCGGTCCGGCTCGACCGGTGCGGGTCACGTGCCCGGAGTGCCGGGCCGCCCTCCCATTCGGGTACGACCCGCGCGATGAACAGCGACGGCGTACCGTCACCGCCGTGGACGCGAACCTGTGACATCGTCGATCACCCTCCCCGCTCGGCTGAGTGGCGCGGTCTGGGGGCACCTGGTCGGGGATGCGCTGGGCGTCCCGTACGAGTTCCGCACCGCGAACCGGATCACCGACGTCGTCTGGCGCGGCCACGGCACGCACGACCAGCCGGCGGGCACCTGGAGTGATGACGGCGCGCTCATGCTCGCCCTGCTCGACTCGCTGTTGCAAGCACCATCGGAGGCCGGCTTCGACCCCGAGGACCAGGGTCGACGTTCCCTCGCCTGGCGGCTGCATGGCACCTATGCGCCGGGCGGGAAGGTGTTCGACATCGGGATCGCGACCGGTACCGCGTTGTCGGCGATCGCGCGGGGCGTGCCGGCCATCGATGCCGGGCCCAGCGGTGAGCGCGACTGCGGCAATGGCTCGCTCATGCGGATCCTGCCGCTGGCGCTCGTGGAGCGGTCGGTCAGTGACGACCGGCTGGTGGAGATGGCGCACCTCGCGTCCCGGGTCACGCACGGCCATCCACGCTGCCAGGTCGCCTGCGCGCTGTACTCGCTGGTCGTGCGGGGGCTGGTCCGCGGCGCGCCCGATCGCGACGCGAGCCTCCGTGATGCACAGAGTGGACTCAGATCGGTCTACCTGGGCCCCAGCCTCTCGGGCCATCGAGCCGCGCTCGATGAGCTCGAGGCCTGGACCGGGCGCTCCGGGAGCGGGTATGTCCTCGACAGCTTCTGGTCGGCGTGGGATGCGTTCGCGGGCGCCGACTCCTATCGCGACGCGGTCATCCGCGCGATCAAGTACGGTGGGGACACCGATACCACCGCGGCCATCGCCGGCGGTCTTGCGGGCGCCTGGTTCGGCATCGATGCCATCCCGCCTGAGTGGCGCTCCGGCCTTCGCGACCCGCACATCGGGGAGCCGCTGGTGGAGCGGCTTGTGGCGACCTGTTGAAGCGTGGCGCCGCGCCGTACGCGTATCCAGCATGAACTCTCCAGATGAGCCCCTGGTCGTCGTCCTCGCGGGCCCGAACGGCGCCGGCAAGTCGACGAGCGCGCGTCGATTGCTGGAGGGCGGCTACGCGGTCAGCGAATTCGTGAATGCCGATACGATCGCCCTTGCGGCGGACGTCGTCGTATCCACCCCGAACCTGCTCGCGGGCGATCGCGACCACTCTTGGTCGGACCTCTATTCCGCCGAGCGCGAAGGGAGATCCCTGTACCGTCCCGAGGCCGCGGTATTCACGGATGCGCCAGGATCCTGAGCGCGATGATGCCGTCCTCGGCTCCAGGCAGATCGAGCCACGCCGGATCTTCGAGTCGCAGCAGTTCGGCCCGTGCCCGGAGATAGCCTCGCTCTCCCTTGGTCAACCCCGTCCGCATGCCAGCCGGATCCGCGACGAGCACGAGCAGCCGGGCGAGGTCGCGCCGGTGCTTGACACGGGTCGCGGAGGCACTCGCCACGACCCGCGCCTTCATCACCATCGCGCCGGCCAGCGACGGGATGGGGACGTCGAACGCCCCGGAGCCGGCATCGATGGTGACCTGACGGATTCGGTTGAGCGCCTGGCGGCCACCGATCGCCTCGAGGGTTCGCGCAGGTGGGACGGTCGTGATATCGACGCGCGACCCCATGTGGTCGGGAGCCAGTACGTCGACCACGTCCGCGCCGCGGATGAAGCGGTACACGACCCCATCCTCGGTATGGACCGGCTGGAAACCGGCCGATACGAGTCGTACGGCGGCCTGCTCGGTCGCTCCGGTCAGGGCTCGTCCGTCGAGCAGTGTGTCGACATCAGCGGTCACGCGGCCCACCACCGCCCCGTGCTCGGCCTCGATCGCCCGGACCATCTGCCCGCCGATGAGGACCCAGGGAAGGCCCGCCAGACAAGCTGCCACTTCCCGCGTCAACGACCACAGGGCCTGCTCGGCAACGTCGACTGGGCTGATGCTGATCATCGCGCCAACGAGCGCATCAGTTCGGCGCCAACCTGACGGGCGCGAGGCTCTTGATCTTCGAGAAGATCCAAGGCTATCGCGGAGGTCGGCGCGTGAGGTCCGGGCGGCCAGGGAGACGTGAAGGTCGGCACGACCCGCAGGATGACGTTTGGATCACGCGATGGCTGGAGGTGGTATCGCCGAACAAGGTCGTCGTACGCTGCCAGGTCGAGGTATGCGTCGATGGTGTCCACGCCGGCCAGCCCGAGTCGAAGGTCCGACGCTGCGGTCGCACCTGTCAGCATCACCGCGGGCTCCTGCCGCAATGCGGCCAACTGAGATGGATGACCGCGCGACTCGTGCCGCTTCCCACGCTCCCCAAGCCTGGGCTGCAGGTCAGCCAAGCCACGATCGGAGAGCAGACGTCGCATCCGCCAGCGGGCCTGAGGCGACAGCCAGGACGCGGGCATCCCGACGGCAAGATAGAGGAGGCCCCAGGCCCGTGGGGACGTGAGTCGTCGCCCCCCTCGCGTTCCCATCGCGCGGCGGCGCTCGACATCCTCTTCCGCGAGGAGCATCCGCGGACCCAGCCACCTGGCAGGCAGGTCTCCCTGATGCACGAGTTGGCGCACCCTGCTCTGCGACACAGACAGCCGTCTGGCGGCCTCGGCGACCGTCACCATGCCCGCGACGCTGGATAACATGTCCTCAACCATTGCTATTTCAGCATAGCTGAGGATACCGGGTGGCGCAAGCTCCCACGGCCGAGCATGGGGGCGAGGCCGAATGAGTCGCAGCCTGCCAGCGGCAGCTGAGTCGTCAGCTGGCACTGATGCCACATGCCGCCACACATCAGGTTGGTCGGTCGGGCTATGCTCGGCGGACTCGCGCGTGGGGGCTTGTTGCGGGTCGATGCGTGACGCCAAAGGAGCCCTTTGACCACCGAGACGCCCATCGCTCTGACGAGCGAGCAGCAACGGATCGTCGAGTTTGGCGATGGGCCGCTGGTCGTCATCGCTGGAGCCGGTACCGGCAAGACACGGGTCATCGTGGAGCGGGTCAGGTACCTGCTCGAGACGCGCCCGGAGCTGAAGCCGGAGCATATCCTCGTCCTGACGTACAACGTCAAGGCGACCCGGGAGCTCCAGGACCGCCTCGGTCGCACCCTTGGCGCCGCTGTCAGCGCCCATCTGACCGTGTCCAATTTCCACGGCTTCTGCCATCGGATCCTGTCCGAATCAGCTGCGGAAGCGGGCATGTCACCGAACCCAGACGTGCTGGACGGTATCGGCCAGTACCTGCTGCTGCGCGACATCCGGCCGCAACTGCCCCTGATCTACCACCCGGACGGGGCGCTCGCGGAGTTCGTCAAGCTCATCAACAGGGCCAAGGACGAGCTGGTCACGCCTGCCGACTTCGAGCGCTTCGTCGACCAGGAACTGGCGGTCTTCGAGGAGCGATACGGCAGCTACGACGACGCCGCCATCCGGCTCGCCACGCAGGGCAACCTGGGAGCGCCCCGCGAGGTCCGAAAGGCCTACGCGACCATCCGAAGGGACGAACGAGCCGAGGGCGCCGGTGGCAGCCCCACCTATGACCCGGACACCGCCACCAAGACCGCAGACCGAGAGGCCCGTCGCGCGGTCGCCGGCACCGGCAAGGCGAGCACCAGAAAGCAGATCTCGGCGGAGCTCCACCCACAGATCGATGCGCTCGCCGCGACCTACGTCGTTGACGGCGCAGCGCTGGAA
>JBBQNA010000106.1:0-11523 GCA_038329515.1 Candidatus Limnocylindrales bacterium
GGGCATCCGTGCGGCGGTCGCTCATGACCCCTACTCCCTGGAACGGTCCGTGCTGTCCAACGACTGCCAGGTGCTGTGCATGGGTGCCAACATCGTGGCGCCCACACTCGCGAAGACGCTCATCGCGCGCTGGCTGGACTATGTCTTCGACCCCGCCTCCGCCTCAGCGAGCAAGGTCGCCATCATCAGCAGCTTCGAGTCGGGCAGCCGGAGCAGCCCGTCACGCTGAGGGCGCCAGATCCGGAGTCGGGCGGGCCCTGTGCTAGGCTCGACCGATGAGCGACGCAGCGTCCACCGGCGCGGCGCGCACGCCGGGAATGCTGCTGGGGGCCGCACCGCACCGCACCGCCGTGCTCGAGCCACCGGGACTCCCACGCGACCCCTCGATGTCCCCCGGACCGACCACGAGATACCAGGGACCCGCCCTCATGCCACCCATGCCACCCCTAGGACCGCTGCTGCTGGCCATCCGCATGGACGAGGTGACCAAGGTCTACCCCAACGGCAAGCATGCCGTGGAGGACATCGACCTGGTCGTACCGGAGGGCGACTTCGTGTTCCTGGTGGGACCGTCCGGTGCCGGCAAGAGCACGCTCATCAAGCTGCTGGTATGTGACGAGGAAGCGACCACCGGCACCCTGGAGGTGGCTGGTCATGACCTGGGCACCATCAAGCGCGGTGAGATCCCAAAGCTGCGGCGCCAGATCGGGATCGTGTTCCAGGACTTCCGGCTGCTGCCACGCAAGACCGTGCGCGAGAACGTGGCATTCGCGCTGGAGGTTACCGGGGCCAACCGGAAGCAGACCCGGACCACGGTCGACCGGCTGCTGGGGCTGGTGGGCCTGACCGGTCAGGCCGACCAGCGCCCTGGGCAGCTGTCGGGTGGCGAGATGCAGCGGGCTGCCATCGCGCGAGCCATGGTCCACGACCCGCGGCTGGTCATCGCCGATGAGCCCACCGGCAACCTCGATCCGCTCATCAGCTGGGAGATCATCCAGTTGCTGCTGCGCATCAACGAGATGGGCACCACCGTGCTCATGGCCACCCACAACGCGGAGGTCGTCACGGCCCTGCGCAAGCGGGTCGTGGCCCTGGAAGCCGGGCGCATCGTGCGCGACGAGGTCGGTGGCTACCACCGGGACTACGCCTGATGCTCCACCTCGTGACGTTCTCCGTGCGGCAGGCCCTGGAGGGCCTCTGGCGCAACCGGGTGATGAGCCTCGCGGCGACCGTGACCATGGTCATGATGCTGCTCTTGCTGTCCAGCCTGGTCATCGTGCTGTCGGGGATGCAGGCCGGACTGTCGTTCGTGGAGTCGAAGGTGGAGGTCCGAGTCGAGCTTGCGGAGGGCGTGGCCCAGGACCGGGTCGACAGCCTGACCGCCCAGCTGCGGTCCCTGCCCGAGGTCTCCGACGTCATCTACGTGAGCAAGGAGCAGGCGCTCGCCGACTTCACCCAGCAACGCATCGCGGACGGCCAGCCGGACCTCACCGATTACATCCGCAACCCGTTCCCCAACCAGATGTCGGTGAAGTTGCGTGACCCGCGTGTCTCGGACCAGGTGATGAGCGTCCTGGACGCGGAGCGTGGCCCAGTGGTCGCCAATGTGGTCGAGAAGCAGAAGGACATCGACAAGCTGGTCAGCGTCACCGCGACGCTACGGACGGTGGGCGTGGCGGTGCTCGCCCTTGTGGGCCTGACGGTGCTGCTCATCGTGGTCAACTCCATCCGGATGGCCGTCATGTCGCGATCCCAGGAGATCGAGATCATGCGCCTCGTGGGCGCCTCTGATCACTTCGTGCGCTGGCCGTTCATCGTCGAGGGACTGCTGGTGGGCCTCCTGGGGGCGGCGGTGACGCTGACCCTGCTGCTGCTCGCGTCGGGCCCCATCTCCGAGGTGGCCAAGGTGATCGCAGGCCAGGTACCTGTCGGTTTCTCCCAGTCGCTCACGTTCCAGGTGACGTCGATGGTGCTCATCGCGGGTCTGGGCCTGGGCGGCGTGGGTGCCTGGATCTCGGTGCGTGCATACCTCCGCAACGCGACCTGACGGGCGTGTCCTTCCAACCCGAGCACGACCGACCAGAGCTCCAGTCGACGCTGCCCGCGATGCCCGCGGTCGGGGCAGCGCCGGCCGGTCCAGCGTCCCGGACGCCACTCGTCGCGGCCCTGTTCCTGGTCGCAGTGCTGGCTGGGTCGGCACTCTTCGCGTCGGGCTTCACGCTCGGCATCCAGCAGTCACTGGCGCCCGGCACGGACGCGGGCGAGCAGGGCCTGTTCGACCCATTCTGGGAGGCATACGGCAAGATCCGCGCCGAGTACGTCGGCAGCTACGACCCCAAGCTGGTCGTGGAAGGCGCCATCAAGGGCATGTTCGGCGCCCTCGATGACCCGTTCTCCTCGTACATGACCTCCGAGGAGTACCACGACAGCCTGTCCCAGGTGAGTGGCGAGTTCGAGGGCATCGGCGCCACCATGTCCGCCCAGGATGACGCGGGCGATACCTGCACGCCCTTGAGCGCGACGTGTCACCTGCTCGTGGCCAGCGTCGTGGCCGGCTCCCCCGCAGAGGCCGCCGGGGTCAGGGCCAACGACGAGCTGACCGCGGTGGACGGCACGTCGGTCGTCGGTTCCACGGTCGAGGACACCGTCGACCGGGTGCGCGGTCCGCGCGGCACGAGCGTGGCGCTGACGCTCCAGCGGGACGGCAAGCCCGTGGAGCTGGCCATCACTCGTGATGTCATCCAGACCACGTCCGTATCCGAGAAGCTGCTCGAGGACGGCACGGTCGGCTACCTGCGTGTCGACGGCTTCAGCGGTAATGCCGCGAAGGACTTCCAGGCCGCGCTCCAGGGCCAGCTCGACCAGGGCGTCACGAAGTTCGTGCTGGACCTCCGCGACGACCCGGGTGGCTTCGTGGATGCGGCGCTGACCATCGCCAGCCAGTTCGTGGGGTCGGGGCCCATCTACTGGGAGGAGCACGCGGACGGCGTCAAGGTGCCCGTCAACGCGGAGACCGGTGGCATCGCTGTCGACCCCAACCTGCAGCTTGTGGTGCTCGTCAACAGTGGCTCCGCTTCGGCAAGCGAGATCCTGACTGGCGCGCTCCAGGACTCTGGGCGTGCCACGATCGTGGGTGAGAACACCTATGGCAAAGGCACCATCCAGCAATGGCACCTGCTGTCGGGCGACTCGGGTGGTTTCCGGCTGTCCATCGCCAAGTGGCTGACCCCCAACCAGACCTGGATCCACGGCACGGGCATCACGCCCAACGTGGTCGTGCCCTTCCCGGACGACACACCGCAGGGCACCGACCCACAACTGGACGAGGCACTGACCATCCTGGCCGCCGGCCCGGAGGCGTCGATCGCACCCGTCGGACCTGTCGCGCCGGCCGGGGCGCCCGCCAGCCCGTCCCCGGCGTTATCGCCGGTATCTGTCCGTATCCGACCCGTGGCATCCGTCGGGCTCGTGGCTGACGGCCGTGTCCGCGTGGCGGACGTGCCGGTCCGCGTCTGAGCCTTCATGGATCCTGCGGTTCGGATACGGATCCGCAACCAAACCCACCCCTTGCATCCGGTGGCGGGTTGGTCTATCTTCGCCGGGAACGAAAGGAGGTGATGTGCAGTGATCGACAGTAAGCAGCGCTGCACCACCTCGGAGGCAGACCGCTAGTCGGACTACCTTCGGGTGGTGAAGCATCCACGAAGCGCCGGCCCACAATGGGCCGGCGTTCGTGCGTCTGGGCCACAATGGATGGCGATCGTGTGACAGGCCAACGGTGCCCCACGGATCCATGTCCCTCCAGGAGCCATCCACATGGGCGAGACCATCGCCGTCAATCGAAAAGCCCGCCACGAGTACAGCATCGAGGACACCCTTGAGGCCGGCCTCGTCCTGACCGGCACGGAGATCAAGAGCATCCGTGCGGGCAAGGTGAACATCGGCGAGGCGCACGCGCGTGTCGAGCGCGGTGAGGCGTGGCTCGTCGGCGCCCACATCGCACCCTGGGACAGCGCCAGCCGCTTCAATCACAGCGTGCGTCGCGACCGGAAGCTGCTGTTGCATCGCATCCAGATCGACCAGCTGGTGGGCAAGATGAAGGCCAAGGGCCTGACCATCGTGCCGCTGCGGCTGTACATCGATGACCGGGGTCGGGCCAAGATCGAGTTGGGTGTCGCCAAGGGCAAGCAGCTCCACGACAAGCGCCGTGACATCGCCGACCGCGACGCTCGCCGAGACATGCAGCGCGAGATGGCGGACGTGTCCCGCGGCCGCTAGCTCACCTGGGGCCGGTCCATGCGCGGCGTCCCGCCAGGCGGGCGGACACGGCATCGGCGCTGCGTGGCATCCCACCAGCCGGGCGGACACGGCATCGGCGCTGCGTGGCATCCCACGAGGCGGGCGATGAAGCCAACGAACAACATGTGTGGCGCTGAATCGGGCACTTCCGTGGCCATCTCGACCGACCAGTGGGCCATCCGGCCAACGAAGGGCGTCCACCGGTCGCTCGGTCGCTTCATCGCCCGCTGCGCGGGACGCGGTGTCCCGGCAGCGCCAGCAACTGAGGATCGCGGTCGTCGCTGTCACGCGCCCGAGCCGCGCGCCGGCAGTACGATGCTCCCATCCCTGCGTCCCGGCTCCGATCCTGGTCCTGGCTCCCACCGTTCGTCCCGCTTCCCAGCCACGCGTCCTAGATGATCCAAGGGACGGACGGACCAGCGTGTACTAGCCATGACGACGATCCCGCGGCCCTCCCTTGTTCGATTGCTGCGGTCGGGAAGCAAGACGACGGTGGTACGGGCTTCTCGGCCCGCGATCAGGGCCCGCTTGGGCCCCTTCTCCGTCCGTTGGGGTCCTAGATGATCGATCGACGGGCACGGGCCTCCGGGCATCGCCGCGGGACGACAGGGCCGACAGGGCCGACAGGGCCACACGGGCACCGCCGACAGGCATCGGCCGCAGGCAGAGCCTAGCCGCGCTCGAGGAGCGGCTTGACCTCGCCGATGAGGCGCTCCAGGGTCTCCCGGTCGAAGGGCGCCGGCATCTCCACCAGGATGTGCCGGAAGCCGAGCTCCACGTAGGGAGCGAGGCGCTCGGCGATCTGCTCGGGCGTGCCGTTCCAGAACGTGTCGTCGTCTGCGACATCACTCATGGGCGTCTTGTTGCGCTCCATGTTGGCCGTCCAGTACGCCACCGCATCCGCTTGCGAGTCGCGGATGATGGGCTTTGCGCCGAGTGTGAACTCGATCTCCGAGATGTCGCGTCCAACCGCGTCGCAGTGCTGTTGCAGCACCTCGACCTTGTGCCGCATGACATCGACAGGCCCCATCGCGTTCCACAGGTCAGCGTACTTGGCCACCGTTCGGAGGGTCTTCTTCTCGCCTGAGCCGCCGATCATGATGGGCAGGTGGTCCTGCACCGGCACCGGCAGGTGGCGCAGCTCCTGGAAGGCGTAGTGGCTGCCCGGCGCGGATGTCACCGTGCCACCATCCAAGAGCGCGCGGTTGGCCGCGACGGCCTCATCGAGCCAGTCCAGCCGCTGCCCGAACCCTGAGCCGAAATCGATGCCGTGTGCCGTGTGCTCGTGCTCGAACCAGGCACCCCCGAGGCCCAGGATCGCCCTGCCGTCGCTGACGTGGTCCAGGGTCGAAGCCAGCTTTGCCGTGATGCCCGGGTTGCGGAAGGTATTGGCACCGACGAGCAGACCGAGACGGACGCTCTCCGTGGTCATGGCCCATGCGGTCAGGACGCTCCAGCCCTCGAAGATCGGCTGGTGGGGATCACCGAAGATGGCGTGGAGGTGGTCCCAGGTCCACAGGTCGTCGTAGCCGAGCCGCTCGACCTCTCGCCCCACGGCCAGTTGCTCCTGCATGGTCGCGCCCTGTGTCCACGGCAGGACGCCAAGCTTGAGGTCGGTCATCGGTCCTCCAGGGTCGGTATCGGGTGCCGCGTTGGGCACGTGGCTCGCTCCCGGGCAGGCTGAGCTGCCGAGCCGGTCACATCGGTTCGCGCTGACTATGCCACGGGTGGGGATCGGACCCCGTATCGGGTGGGGATCGGACCCCGTAGCGGGTGGTGTTAGAATTCATGGTTCGTGGGGATGCGTGGTCTCGACAGGGTCGGATCCCCGGAGAACGCGAGTCGAGGTTGTCGCTAGGCCTCGTTAATCAGGCGACAAAACGAAGTAACTGGCAATCGTCAGCCTGCTCTCGCCTTCGCTGCTTAGGCAGTAAAGTGAGCGTGGAAGCGGCCTCATCCTCGTGGGCCGTGGAAGCGTCAATCAGCGAGGATGCGCTCCCGGTCAGCGTCACGTAACCAGGAGTCAAGCCCGAAAGGGGGCGTGACTGGAGCCCGCCGCACGGTGCCGATGTTGGGTTGCGGGTTCGACGACAAATCATCGGACACACTCGTAGTGGTCTCCGGCTGAAGGTTCTGGACGGGGAGTTCGACTCTCCCCCATCTCCACCACTTCCCTTGGTCGCGCCCAGTGCCCGTTGAGCCCGGTCAGGACTGCAGGTGCCAGAGTGCGCGGTAGTAGCGGATGCGATCCTCGTCTGGCGCGATGCCCTAGGCGTCATACAGTTCCTGCTGGTGCCCCTCGCCGTAATTCCAGTCCAGGCTGAGCGCCGCGATCGCCAAGTCCGCCCAGCGGTCACCGATGGCGAGGTCGCCGAAGTCGACGTGACCCGTCCAGGTGCCCGTGTCGGAGATAAGCGTGTTCGGCGCACGCGCGTCCCCATGCACGAGGCGCGCCGACTCGAGGTGCGGCCGAAGACCGATCGATGGTGGCTCTTTCCCAGCCCATGCCTGCGCGGTCCAATCGGCGGGGAAGTCACCGATGGGCATGGCTTCTGGGGCCCGGAGCCCGACAGCGATGGCCTCTGGGCGACGTACACGCCACTGATCACCGACTGCAGGACCACCCGGTATCGCTTCCGTGAGCAGCCACTGCGCGGCGCCATCGATGCCGTGATCGAGGATAACGCTGGGTGGCGTGCCGAGATCCACTCCAGGCGCGTCCGTTCACGCTCCAGGTCGATGCCCGTCGAGGGCGGGTTCCACTTGAGGTATCGGACACCTAACAGGAACGTGAAGCCGCCCAGATCATTGCGCCAGACCAGCTCCGGCGCGCGATCTTGGGCGAGTTCGAGCGCGATGCGCGGCACCTGCACGTCGCCCAAGGTGTGCTGGCGCGCCAGCACCGCGACATCCGGGTCCGTCATCCCGGCATGCTGACCAGCTCGCGCCTACCAGACATCACCGGGGCGCCACTCACAGCTGATGGGGGCGGTCAGGTCGAGCCCGACTGGCGACCGCGGCGTCAGCAAGACCAGGAGATATCCCTCCTCGTCCGGTGTCCGCTGGTCGCCGTACGGGGTGCGCAGGAACGCGGGTCCCTGCCAGGTCTGCCAACCGAGACGCTCGTAGAAATGGTGACGACCGGTACCCAGCACACCCAGCTCGAAGTCGGCCTGGATGACGACACCGATGGCCTCCATGACCTTCGTTCCGAAGCCCTGGCGGCCTGGCGCGGTGGCCACGGCCTCGACGTAGCCGGTCCGCAGTGGCTGGCGAGCGATATGGATGTCGCGCTCCACCACGGACGCGTGGGCCACGATCACCCCATCCACGTCCAGCACGACGTGGACGCCGCCGAGCGCGTGCTGCCAGTCGTCGTCGTCGAAGGGGCCGCCCTCATCGTCCGCGAATGCGACGTCCATGAGTTCCCGGATCGCGATGAGCTCGGCGTCGATGAGTTCGGTGGTCGTCAGGCGTCGGGTACGGACATGCTCGCTGACGTCACCTCGCTCCATGGTGTCGGAGTCTAGCGGTCGGGCCTCAGGTCCCGGGGTCGGCACTTCGTGCGCCACGAGTGGAGCGGTGACTCGGCCGACTCGACCACGAACAGCGCCGCGGTGCCTGGGTCAGCGTGATAGTCGTCGAGCACCGCGCGGGTCGGGAAGAACAGCAGCACCGGGCCGGCATCCGGCCGCACGGAACCACGCGTCCGGAACGTGGCCGGCTGACACTCCTCGCTGGCGAGCGCCATCCAGACGTTGTCGTGCGTCGCCTGGCGCGTCGCGAACACGGCCACGGCAGGACCTGCTTCCGGATGCTCCGCCTGCCATTGGAGCAGGGCCGACCACGCCAGCTCGCACGCCTCGATCGGCTGGACACGTGCGGCGGACACGACGAACCGCTCTCCGGAGGCGAGACTTCGGTTGCGGAGTGGTTGCGCCATCTTCGCTCATCGTATCGCTTCCGCAACCTTTGTGGTCCTGCGACCACGGTTCACGGCGACCGCGCGTCCACGCATGACTCAGGGCTTGGGCAGGATCGCCTTGAGCGCATTGGTCAGGAACGGCGCGTAGGTGGACGTGAGGTGGCCGCCGTCGCGTGTGACCAGACGGTCCTCGACGACGAGCGGGCACGGATCGTAGGTGCAGGAGATCTGCCATGTCGGGCGGAACTTGGCACCCGCCGCTGCAGCTGCAGACCGCCCGAGGCGGTCGCGCGCCAGCCCGAACTGCGCCCCCTTCCCATCACGACGCCGCTCACACCTCGACATGTGGTCCGGGTTCGCCGTGAGGCAGTCGATCACGGTCGGGGTGTCGGAGCCCCAAAAGAACACATCGCCCAGCAACACGACCTGTCGCGCTCCAGCGCGGAGGGCCGTGAGGTTCCGGATGAGGCCCGCCTTCCAGTACTTGGCACTCTTCGTGGGTCGGCCGGTGACCGGGTTGCGAAAGGAGTAACTGTCCAGGCTGGAGGCGATCACCAGGTCGGGACGGATCGCCTTGACCTTCGCGAACGCCCGCTTGTGCCACGCCGTGCACTCGGTGTTGAGCTTGCCCTTGTAGTAGGTGATGACATCCGCGATGGGGCAGATCGACTTGGTCATGGTGATCAGGCGCCACCCGTTGGCCTTGGCGATGAGGCGCAGCGCGTTGAACCAATGGACCGCGTGCGAGTCGCCGATGAGCAGCACCGTCTTGCGTCCGGCGGCCGTGCCGTAGGTGAAGGTGCAGCTGATGGGTGCTGTTTGGCCGGGCCGGGAGTGACAGGTCTGGGTCCCGATGAACGACATGTCCTCGGTCGCCGTGGCGAGCGATGGCTTGAGGTTGGTCGGGAGTGGTCGATCGTCCTGCAGCAGGCCATCCGCGCGGCCGTCGTGGTCGGAATCCTCATGCCAGTCGTCGGTGCCGTCGCGGTCCGTGTCGGCGACGAAGGGGTCCGTGCGGAAGCGCTGCTCACCGCGGGATGAGAGACCGTCCCCATCGTCGTCCTCGATGCTGTCACGGAAGCCGTCGGCGTCCGAGTCGGGGTTGAGTGGGTCGGTGTGTGACCAGTTGGTCTCGAACGCGTTGGTCAGCCGATCGCGATCGGCATCCTCGGCACCGTCCAGGATGCCGTTGCCGTCCGTATCCAGGTTCATGGGATCGAGGCCGAGACCGGACTCCCTGCTGTCCGGGATGCCGTCGCCGTCCGTGTCCACCGCGGCGGCTCGGTTCACAGCCGTGTACACGGGCGTGTCCTTGGCCGACATCAGGGTGCCCGCCGCCAGGACCATGATCGACGCCGCGACCAGCGCCCGGACGAGTGCTGACTGCTCGCGATGACGCGTCATGGATACCTCGGAGGGGGTGCTGGGCGGGACCCGCGAGCATGTGCGGCGTCCGGTCCCGCGTGAGGGACTGCGCCTGAGACTAGCACCGGAGGCCCGAACTGACCCATCACGGCGAAGGCAGCAACCGCTCGAGCGCCCGTGACAGGAGCGTGGCGTAGGTCGACGTGAGGTGACTCCCGTCCCGGGTGATGAGGTAGTCCTCCGCGATCAGCGGGCAGGGGTCGTAGGGGCAGGCCACCTGTCGGGTCGCCCGGAACTTCGCGCCGGTGGCGGCCGCCGCCTGGCGTCCGATACGGTCGCGCGCCTGGCCAAGCCTGGCACGTGCCCCGTTCTGTCGTCGCTCGCACGCGGCGACGCTGTCCCGGTGCGCCTTGAGGCAGTCGATGGCGTCCTTGCCCCACTCGAACACATCGCCCAGCAGCACGACCTGCCGGGCGCCTGCGCGGAGCGCCTTGAGACTGCGCTGCATGCCCTGGGCCCAGACCGTATCGCTGGTGGTGGGCTTGCCAGACACCGGGCTGCGCATCAGGTAGCTGTCCAGGGACGACGCGATGACCAGGTCCGGATGGATCGCCTTGACCTTCGCGAACGCCTTCTGGCGCCAGATGCCGCAGCTCGTGTGGACCTCGTCGTGGTAGTAGTTGGTGACATCCGCGATGGGGCAGCTCGACTTGGTCATGGTGATGAGCTTCCAGCCCTTGCGCTCCGCGATGGGACGCAATGCGTTGAACCAGTGGACCGCATGCGAGTCGCCGATGAGCAGCACCGTCTTGCGGCCCTCACTCGATCCGTAGCGGAACACACACGTGATGGGCTTCGTCTCGCCGGGTCGCGAGTGGCACTTCTGGCGACCGATGACGGACATGTCCCGGGTGGCAAGCTTGAGGGACGGGGTGAGATGTTTCGGCACGGCCCGGTCGTCCTGGGCCATGCCGTTCGACACGCCGTCGCGGTTGGTGTCCTCGTGCCAGTAGTCGGTGCCGTCGCCGTCCGTATCCCGGTCGTGGGGGTCGGTCCGGAATCGTTGCTCGCCCCGCGCGGAGAGGCTGTCATGGTCCTCGTCCTCGAGGCTGTCGCGGAGGCCGTCTGCGTCCGAATCGGGGTTGCGGGCGTCTGTGTGTGACCATTTGATCTCGAACAGGTTGGTCAGCCGGTCGCCGTCCGCATCCTCGGCGCCGTCCGGTTTCCCGTCGCTGTCCGTGTCCGGGTCCGTCGGATCGAGGCCCAGCTGGAGCTCCAGCACGTCCGGGATGCCGTCACCATCCGTATCCACGGAGCCGCGCGCGGGCCGCGCGCCGAGCAATGGGTCCGCGGCGGACGTCGCCGGCCCCAGCAGGAGCAACATCGCGAGAACGCACGCGAGCAACCCGACCATCCCTCGCGGGGGAGATGCTGGCATCCAGCCTCCGGCACGCTGACGAAGGCGACCCGGCAGTCGATGCAGCCGGCCCGCGTGAGCGGCAGAGACTATCACCGCTCGGCCCGGATGTAGGGCACGTAGTCGGGCCACCACATGGCGGCCGCGACGGCAGCGCTCGTGTCCAGGCGCCCGCCATCCCGGTCGGCGGCTGCCGAGAGGCCCGCGGCCACCGCCTCCTGGGCGACTGCCTGGGCGATGCGCCGGGAGATGGCGCGCAGGTCTGCCACCGCCGGGTACAGCGCTCCCGCGGCCAATCGCTCGTCGCTGACAGCGGCGGCAAGCACACGTGCCGCGAGCAGGAACATCCGGTCGGTGACAGCCCTCGATTCGGCCACGATGGCGCCCATGCCCAGCCCCGGGAAGATGAACACATTGTTGGCCTGGCCGATCTCGTGCCAGCGGCCATCATGCTGGACGGGAGCGAAGGGCGAGCCGGTGGCGACCAGCGCTCGTCCGTCGGTCCAGGCGATGACAT
>JBBQNA010000107.1:0-11508 GCA_038329515.1 Candidatus Limnocylindrales bacterium
TTCGTCGGGCTCGATGATCCGCCCGATGGGATGCCGTTCGCCCCATGCGCGCATGACCGCGTCCGGGTCGACCGGGTCGCGGAGGGCCGCCGACCGCTGGAGCATCGGCGTGTCCACCGAGCCAGGGGCGACAGCATTGACCCGGATGCCGGCCGCCGCGTGATCCAGGGCGAGCCCTCGGACCAGCCCCAGGACGGCGGTCTTGGACGCCGCATATGCGCCCAGCAGTGGCAGGGTCGCGTAGGCATGCACCGACGTCACGGCCACGATGGCGCCTCGACCCTGCGATCGCATCGGCCCCACGGCGGCCCGACACAGGTGCCAGAGCGCAGCCACGTGGGTATCCATGAGCTCACGCAGCTCCTCCGGCGGCTGCTCGTCGACGGCCCCGCGGCGTCCGATCCCGGCATTGCTGACGATGACGTCCAACCGGCCGTGCCGGTCGAGGGCCCCCTCGACGGCCGCCTCGACGTCTGCGCCCTGCCGTACATCAACGACCGCAGCCTCGGCTCGACCGCCGGCACCCAGGATGTCGGTGACCACGGCGTCGAGGGCCGCCGGGTCTCTGCCGAGCGCGACCACCATCGCCCCCTCGGCCGCGAGGCGTCGCGCCGTCGCAGCCCCGATGCCGCTCGCGGCTCCGGTGACCAGGGCGACCTGACTCTCGAACCGGAGACCAGGGACCGCGATCGCCAGCGTGGCGGTCATGTGTTGGCTGGCACCCGTTGGTCAGGCGGTCAGGTAGCCGCCGTCCACGCCCAGGATGGTGCCCGTCACCATGCTGGACGCGTCGGACGCGAGGAAGATCGCCGCCCCGACCACCTCGCACGGCTCGCCCTTTCGACCCATGGGCGTGCGCTGCATGATGAAGTCGCTGGTGTAGGAAGCTACGTGCTCATTGGCGCGTACGAGCGGAGTGTTGAACAACGATGGCGCGATGGCGTTGACCCGCACGCCGCGGCTCGCCCACTCGAGAGCCAGGCTGCGCGTCATCTGGACCACGCCGCCCTTGGACTGGTTGTACGCAGTGGACCCCGGGTATGCGATCGAGCCGCCGATGGAGGCGATGTTGATGATGCTGCCGGATCCCTTCGCGAGCATCGTCCGGCCCACCGCCTGGGCCATCAGGAAGCTGCCCTTGAGGTTGAGGCTGATGATCCGGTCGTACATGTCTTCCGGGTAGTCCTCCGCGGGGTACCGGGCGGCGGTGCCCGCCGACGTGCACAGCACGTCGATGCCGCCGAACTCGTCGACGACCGAGGCGACGAACGCGTCCACCGAGGACTTCTGGGTCACGTCCAATGCCCGGGCCACGATCGGGTGGCGGGTCTCGGTGACGAGCGCCGCCAACTCCTCGACCGTCTCCGTCCGGATGTCGGCAGCGATGACCCGGGCGCCCGCCTGGGCGAAACCGGTCGCGATGGCCTCACCGAGCCCGCTGCCGCCACCCGCCACGACACACACCCGGTCCTGCAGACTGAACAACCCGTCCACGTAGCCGGGCTGGACCTCACGTATACGACCTGCCACGACACCCTCCGCATGGGATCGGAACAATCGATTGTTGGTGCCAGTATAGCGTACGGGTCAGGCCATCGCGTACCTGCCGCGCCATTCAGGTCGCGGGCTCCAGCGCCGCACGCGGGTCAAGTACGAACAGCTGCAGCAGCTCCTCTTCCGACAGGCCGCGGTCGCGCAGCAGGCCCGCGAACGTGCCCGGCAGGTAGTCGAAACCGGTGCCACCGTAGGCGCGCAGCATGGACAGTCCGCAGATGTCATGCGACAGCAACAGCCGATCCAGGAAGCCGCGACGGCGCGCCTCCAGGATGTACCGCACGCGCCGCTCAGGCACGAGCGCGATCTTGCCCCGGATGCAGTCGTACTGGACCCAGGCACCGCGGCGGGCGATGGCCTCGTGATAGTCCAGGTCCGGGTCGGTGTCCGTGTGACCGACGATGACTCGCCCCAGGTCGACCCCAGCGTTCTCGAGGATGTCCAGCTGGGCCAGTCCCACCTGGCCGAACCGGGCATGGAGCGTGATGGCGAGACCGGTGCGCTGATGCGCGATGGCCGCGGCTCGCAGTGTCCGCTCCTCGGCAGGACTCACGAAGTCACGATCGGCTCCCAACTCGCCGATGATCCCTGGCCGGATGCCCGTGTCGCCCACACCGTGCTCGATCTCGGCCGTGAGCAGGTCGGCCAGCTGGCCGGTCGGACGCTCCGCGAATCCCGGCTCGTACCACGGCTCGCGGTACCTCCCACAGCCCATCACGATGTGCAGGTCCAGCTGCTCTGACATGCGTCGGAGATAGGCCGGATCACGACCCATGCGGGCGTCCGTGGTCACGTCCACGATCCAGGGAGCACCTGGCCAGGCAGATCCGACGGCCTGCTGGAACAGGGTGACCTCGCTCGTCATCAACTCCTCGTCGATGAGCTGGAAGTCGAACGCCAGCATCGACGCCGGAAAGATGCTGATGAGGTCGATGCGCAGGTGCTCATGGGGCAGGCCGAAGCCGAGGGTCGCCAGCTCCACCGGACCCCGGACGGTCATCACCGATGCACTCACGATGGTGCTGCCGCCATGGGCGCGTCCACTCGCTCAGTCATTCGCCTTGCCGTCGAACGTCAGCCTGGACTGGATGAACTCAACGCGGATCCCGTCGGGATCGATCATGTACACCGCGCGACCACCCGTGTTGGGCCCGATGGTGGGGGTCACCGGTGGGTTGACGCAGGCGACGCCCTTGGCCGTCAGCTCCTCGAACAGCCCATCGCAGTCGTCGGTGAAGAACGCGAGGTGCGCGGTGCCCGGGTTGGCGGTCCGGGTGTCGACCGGGGTCTTCTCGACATCCCGATACTCCAGGATCTCCAGGAATACGCCCGTGTCACCAGGCATGCGCAGGATGGCGGCATGGATGTCCGCCCCTGGGTAGCCCGTGATGGTCCGGATGTACTCCGCCTGGGGGTTCCACTGGAAGACGACCTCGAAGCCGAGGATGTCGCGGTAGAAGCCGAGCGACCGCTCCAGGTCAGCGACCTGGATGCCCATGTGATGGGGTCGGGTGATCGTGGGCACGGTGAACCTCCGTCGGGTCGTATCGGTGGACGAACGAAGCAGACCTACAGGTCGTCGAGCAGGCCGTTGGGGTCGGTCACGACGGACTGGCGCGCGATCCAGGCTGGGTCGACCAGGACCCCAAGGCCCGGCAGGTCCGGCAGCGGGTCCATCAGCCCGTCACGCACGACCGGCTGGATGAGCGGGTCGTCCATGGGATGGACACCGGTGCCCGGCACGCCCCACTCGATGGGTGCCTCGCTGTAGCCGAGCGCCCCCAGCACCTGGGAGTGGATGTGGGGATACATGTGGGTCGTGATGCCGTTGCCGTGTTCCTTGACCATGCGCAGGATGCCCCGCAGGCGGGTGATGCCGCCATTGGTGGTGGCATCCAGGCGGTTGAAGTCCACGGCATCGAACTTGAGCAGGGCCTGGGGGTGGTACGAGCCACCCTGCTCGTCGCCCATGGCCACCGGGGTGGAGATGCCCTCCCGGATCTCGCGCACCATCTGGGCGTCACCTGGCGGCACGATGTCCTCGAACCAGCCGATGTCCAGCCCATCCAGGCGCTTGCCGAACTCGATGGCATCCGCCGCCGTCTTGTGCAGGAAGTTGGCGTCGATACCCAGCCAGGCGTCCGGGTAGGCCTCCCGGGCGGCGCGCAGCCGGGCGATGGACTCGTCCCGGGACGGCCCGATGGGCAGCTTGAAGCGGCGCCAGCCCTGGTCCCACAGGACCTTGATCTGGGCAACCGTCGCCTCTGGTGAGATGGACGGCGGGTAGCCCACGATGCCTGCGACCGGCATCCGCCGGCGCTCGCCACCCAGGTAGGTGGTGATGTTCTGTCCCTTGGCCTTGGCTGCGAGGTCCCACGCCGCACAGTCGACCACCGAGAGCGCCCGCATCCCGATGCCCGCGGCATGCACCGAGTTGTTGGCCCACAGCGCCTTGAAGAACGACGCCTCGGGATCGGCCACGTCCTGGCCGATGTACTGGGGCGCGATGGTCCGGTCGACGATGGCCGCCAGCGGTCCGTCCCGGGTGAGGGCGTAGGTGAAGCCGGAGAGCCCGCTCTCGGCATCGACACGCACCAGGAAGAACTCCCGGTGACGCATGATCCAGGTGCCGAACACGATGGGCACCTCGAGCGTGTGCAGGATGGTGGCGGCGCGGACCCGGACGATCCGGTCGAGTTCGGACATGGTTCCCCCCACAACGCGTGGACTGGCTAGGCGACGAGGTATCCGTCGTCGCACATGATGGTGTGACCGGTGACCAGCTCGGCGGCATCACTGGCCAGGAATATGGCGGCACCGATGAGCTCGCGTGGCAGTCCCAGGCGAGGCCGGAGCATGCGCGCCTTGATGAAGTCCGCCGTGATGGATGTGCGTTGGGCAGCGTTGCGGGTCAGGGGCGAATCCATGAGCGTGGGCCCGATGCCGTTGACGCGAACGCCGCGGTCGCGCCACTCCAGGGCGAGACCCCGAGTGATGCCAAGGACCCCGCCCTTGGATGCCAGATAGGCACTCGCCCAGGGATAGGCGATGAAACCGCCGATAGACGCCAGATTGATGATGCTGCCCTTGCCCTGGGCAAGCATCTTGCGCCCGAACGATTGGCAGCAGAGATATGTGCCCTTGAGATTGAGGTCAAGGATGAAGTCGAGCTTCTCCTCCGGGAAGTCCTCGGCTGGTGAACGGAAAGCGGATCCTGCGCTGTTGACCAGGATGTCCACGTGTCCGTGCTGCTCGACCACCAGGTCAGCGAGGGCGTCGATCGCTGCCTTGGAGGTGACATCCAGGTGGTGCGCATGGGCGGCACCACCCTGTTGCGTGATGCGGGCTACCGTCTCTTCGCTCCCAGCGTCGTTCACGTCGGCAACGATGACCGTGACACCGGCCTGCGCATACCCTACGGCGATGGCCTGGCCCAGGCCGCTGCCACCACCGGTGACGACAGCCACCCGGCCCGCCAGGTCGAACAGGTTCGTCACGTACCCATCCGGCACCCGCAGCTCTGCATCGTCGAGCGGCCGTTGCTCGGTCATCTGGCCTCCCCGGCCGGTGATGCCCAGCTGGGAGGGTCGTTGGGATGGGCGCCGACTGCGTGGACCTCGGCGTCGAGCCAGGGGAAGAACGGCAGTGATGCCAGCGCGGCGTGCAACTCGGTCGCGCTGGGTGCCTCCCACAGGCCCCAGTTCGCGCGCCGGCCAGGGATGCGCCACAGCCGCTTGAGGATGCCCTCGGCGGCCAGTTCCACCGCACGCTGGTGCTCGGCCTCCACCAGCCGCGCCAGCAGGTCTGCGTCGCCGTCACTCGGCCAGTTCACCTGGAGATGGACGATGAATTCCATGTGGTCTCCCTTACCCGATCATTCCACGCCAGCTGGGCAGCCCGGAGTCGCCCCACGGGGATCCGCCAGAGCTGGACACCAAGGATGCATCGGCCGAGTCGCCGGATACGCACGAGTTGCGACCGCCGGGCGGTACAAGCGTACCGACTGACCCCCTGGCCCCGCTGCCACACCAACACCTGGCTGCGATAGCTCTCCACGAAGCAGATGCGCCCATCCTTCAGGACGACCGGGCCCTCGGCCGACCGGGCCGCTCGCGAGCAGCTCGTGTTCGTTCACTTGACGGCTCCTGCTGTGATACCCCGGACGATGTAGCGCTGGATGAACAGCGAGAAGAAGAAGATGGGGATGATGGTCACCACGCCGACCGTGGCAGCCACGTTCCAGTCGATCGGCCGCTGCGCGGAGATGAGCCCCGCTGCCCCCAGCGGGATGGTCTTGAGCGCCTGTGAGTTGACCAGGTAGAGGCCCACCAGGAACTCGTTCCAGATGAAGATAGCTGCGAAGATCGCGGCCACGATCAGGCCTGGCCGGATGAGCGGCAGCATCACCCTGGTGAGCACGCTGAAGCGGGTGCAGCCGTCGACCATCGCCGCGTCGTCCAGCTCCCGGGGAATCTCGTCGAAGAATCCGATGAGGATCCAGACCACCAGCGGCAGGCTGAATGCCACGTAGGGGATGACGAGTCCCGGAAGGGTGTTGTCGAGGTCCAGGAACCGCATCAGCAGCAGCACCGGGATCGCGACCGCCACCGCGGGCATGAAGCGTAGGCTGAGGATGGTGGACGCCCAGTCGTCACGGCCCCGGAACGGGATCCGGGAGAAGGCATACGCGGCGGGCGTGCCGATGACCAGGGCTGCAGTCACCGAGATGGTGGTTGCGACGATGGAATTCCAGGTGTACCCCAGGAATCCCCGGGTGATGAGCACGTCCCGGTAGTTGGTCACGATCTGGTCGATGTCCAGCTCCAGCGATGGCGGCACCTGGAGCACGTCGATGCGGGCCTTGGTCGAGATGAGCAGGATCACCGCGAACGGGGCAATGCCGACCAGGCAGACGATGACCAGCAGCACGTAGGCGAGGGCCCGCTCCAGGCGTCGTGCGATCATCGGTGCACCCCATAGCGGCCGCTCACGACGCATCGGCCCGCCGGAGGGCCGCGCGACGGACCAGGATCGCAAGCGCCAGCGAGGCCACGATGACCATCACGTACGCCAGGGCGGATGCGTAGCCATAGCGGGTGAAGGTGAAGCCGTTCTCCCAGGCGTAAAAGCTGAGCGTCGTGGTGAGTCGACCGGGGCCGCCGTACGTCAGCCCGAACACGACGTCGAACGACCGGAAGGCGTCGATGGCCCGGAATACCGCCGCGAACACGATGGCCGACGCGAGCAGCGGCAGCGTGATGTGGGCCAGGGTCGAGCGGCGGCCCGCGCCATCCACGGAGGACGCCTCGAAGACGTCCTGCGGCAGGGATTGCAGTCGAGCGAAGACGATGACCATCACGAACGGCGTCCATTGCCACGAATCGACCAGGACGAGGGTCAGCAGCGCGATCTTGGGGTCGGCCGTCCAGAGCGGCCGGGGGAGGCCCAACTCACCCAGGGCGAAGTTGACCATGCCCCAGTCGGGGTTGAGCAATGCCCGCCACATCAGACCGACCACGACCGGCGTCAAGAGCATCGGCAGGATGAGCACGCCGCGCACGAGCCACGAGCCACGCAGGTGCATGTTGAAGAACAACGCCAGCGCCGTTCCCAAGACGACCTGGATGGAGATCGACGCGAGGACCAGCACGGCGGTATTGATCGCCGCCTGCCAGAAGACCGGATCGCCCAACAGGTCGGTGTAGTTGTCCAGGCCGATGAACGTGAAGGAACTGGTGGTCTGGCTCCAGTCGAAGAAGCTGATGCCCAGGCTGTAGATGAGCGGGAAGACCGAGAACAGCAGCAGGTAGACCGCGGTCGGCGCGACCAGGAGCAGCACATCGCGCCGCGTGTGGAGCGGATTCCGCCGACGCTCGCCCCCGCTCACGGCCACGCCCAGGTCCCCTCCTTCATGGAAAGGCGGTGGCCATCAGGCCACCGCCTTTCGTTGTGTCGCAGTTCCAGACCGTCAGGGATCACTCCCCGAGATGGCCGCCCTTCTTGAGGATCTCCACCGAGGCCGCCTGTGCGTTGGCCATGGCGGTCGCAGCATCCTGGGCACCCGTCAGGGCGAGGTTGATCTCACGCGCGATGGCGCCCACGATCTCGAAGGTTTGGGGGATGTTCGCAACCTCCAGGATCTGGGCACCCTCGATGGCAGCCACGGCGGTCGGGATGTACGGCAGCGCGGCCACGATCTCTGGGTCAGTCGCCGTGGAGATCCGGTTGGGGTCCGTCTGATACGTGGACACCTGATACTTCTCGAAGTCCCGGGATGTGATCTGCGTGATCAGCAGCCACGCGCAATCCTTCTGCTCCTGGGTCAGGTTCTTGGGGATACCCAGGCCCCAGCCTCCCCGGACGGCCCGAGAGTTCCCATCGTCCGCGGGCATCGGCGCCACGGCGACGGAGTCCTTGACCGGGGAGTCGGGGCCGTACAGGGCGCCCGCGATGGTGGCCCACGCGGGCCACAGGGCGACCTTGCCGGTCTGGAAGGCGTCGAGCGCCTCCGTGAACCCGTAGCTGGTCACTGCGGATGGCGAGTAGGGCAACAGGTCGATCATGTTCTGGAGCGCCGCGATCGCCGCCGGGCTGTCCAGGTTCGTGGTCAGCGTCTTGTCCGCCTTGCTGCCGCTGGTGAGCTGCCCGCCCATCGTGATGAAGCGGCTGTACCAGTCGACGAGCATCGCGGACACGTCATTGGCGCCGACCATGGCGCTGCCCGCAACGTCCGCGGTCGTCAGCTGCTGTGCTGCGGCTAGGTACTCCGCCCACGTGGTCGGCACAGCGATGCCGGCAGCGGCCAGGAGGTCCTTGCGATAGAACAGGATCGCGGACCCGCTATGGATGCCAGGGATAAGGTACAGGTCGTCCCCGCCGAATTCACCAGTGTCGACATCGAAGTAGCCGGTGTACTCCAGCTGTCCCTCGGGGAAATCCGCAAAATCGTAGTCCGCAGGCGTCCTGGCCGGGTCGTCGAGGTATGGCTGTAGTGGCTCGAACAGGCCAGCGCCTGCCGTCCCTGCGACCGAGAAGCCCAGGACATGGACGATATCGAACGCGGATTCGGGTGCCCGCAGGACCTGGTTGTTCGATTCGAGGAGTGCGCCGAGGGCCATGGTCGTCAACTCGATGTTGAGGCCCGTCGCAGCCTCGATCTCCGCTTCCTTGTCACGGAGACCGCTGTCATCCCGCTCGCCGTCCACGAGGGCGATGCGGACGGTCTTGCCGGCGCATGCCATGGGGTCGAAGGTGCCCGCGGACTGGGCTCGCACGACGCTGGGTCCGATGGTCGACACCAGCATCGCGGCCGACATGCCGACGACTGCCGTGCGACGCAGTAGGTGGCGGGCGCTGGCGCGACCGCGTGGTAGACCGTGGGGGTCGGCGGTTGGCTCCGTCCGACTGGGCAGGGACTCGTGATCCACGACAGTTTCTCCTCCTCGGGCGCAGGCTCAGCCGGCTGCTGGGCAGGCGTCAGGCTACCCCACCGTACCGACGCTGCGACCGTAACGCAACGGTCCTGCCCATGTCAACAATCGTTTGCTGCCGTTCCCGTGGACGAGGATGTCGCTCTCTGATAGCCGACCGAAGCCTCCTGGCGAGCAGGCACGACTCGGTCGACCTCGTCGATCACGGCGACGATCTCGTGCCGCTGGTTGTAGCCCGTGATGACCCGGCTGACGATGCCGCTGCTGGCGCCCGAGGCTCGGGTCGCGGCAGTGATGCGAGACTCGGCCCGCAGGGTGTCGCCGGGTACGACCGGGCCGCGCAGCACGATGGAGCGCCAGCCGGCCGGCAGGCTGCCGGCCACGGACTGGGCATCGGCGGTTGCCGGCTCGGCAAGCCCGATGACGATGGCCACGGTCAGTGCGCCCAGGACCACGGGCTGGCCGAACGCCCCATGGGCCGCCTGATGGGCGTTGCCGTGCACGTCACTGACGTTGTCCGTGACCCATGCCAGCCAGACGTGCTCCGCCTCGTCGATGGTGCGGCCGTGGGCGTGGGCGATGACCCGCCCGGGAACGGCGTCCTCCAGCCACCAGCCCGCCTGAGCGCCAGGGACGTGCCGGCCGGCGCTAGCGGAGGCTGTCGAGGATGCCATCGGGATCGTCATGTGGCTGGCTCCGGACCCAGTCCACATCCACCATGTGGCCGAATCCGGGTTCCTCCGGCAAGGGTGCCATCAGCCCGCCGTCGATGATCACGGGCTGCGGCAGCGGGTCGTCCATGGGGTGGACCCCCGTGTTGGGGATGCCCCACTCGATGGGTCGGTCGGCGTAGCCGAGTGCCGCCAGTACCTGGCTGTGGACGTGCGGGAACATGTGTGGGGCGAAGTCGAGGCCGGCCGCGAGCGCCTGGTCGATGACCCGGCGACCACGTGTCAAACCACCCATGCAGGTCAGGTCCACGCGCACGACATCCACGGCTCCGGCCGTGATGAGCGCCTCCGGGAAGTACGAGCCACCCTGCTCGTCGCCCATCGCGATGGGCACGTCGATGCGATCCCGGAGCTGGCGCAGGATGCCCGCATCGCCGGGCGGGAAGACATCCTCGAACCAGGCCAGGCCCACGTCCGGGATGGACTCGATGAACGAGGCTGCCGTGTCCACGTCCTCGTAGACCCACGCAGCGTCCATACCCAGCCACGCGTCCGGCGCGGCGGCACGAGCGGCACGCAACCGGGCCGCCGACCGCTCGGCGGAGCCGCCGATGGGTGCCTTGAAGCGCCGCCAGCCGGCCGCGTACAACTCAGCGGTCTGAGCGCCTGTCTCCTCGGGGCCCATGGTCCCCGGCGGGTAGCCGATGATCGCGGTCGCGGGCATCGCCTGGTTGGTGCCGCCCAGGAGGCCGGCGATGGACTGGTCACGCAGCTTGGCCGCGGCGTCCCAGCAGGCCAGGTCGACGATGGACAACGCCCGCAGCCCCAGGCCCGCGGAGTGCGACGCGAGGCTCCGGCGCCACGCGGTGGTGTAGGTCCCCTCACGGGCGCTGATGGTCGTGCCTACATACAGCACGGCGATGGTCTTTCGGATCTGGTCCGCGACCGCACCGTCCCGGGTGAGGGTGTACATCAGGCCGTCCACGCCGCGGTCGGTACGCACCCGCACGAGCGCGAATTCGCGCTGGCGCATGATCCATTCACCAAAGATGACGGGCGCCGGCAGCTGGGCCTGGATGGTCATCACCTGGACCGAGGTGATGGTCGCGTCGGTCACGGTCCCTCCTGGAACTGGTTGTCAGGTGTCACTGATCAGAGCCAGCGCTGCCGGCCCACGCGCCCTGCGCCAGGAGGCCGCCGTCCACGGCCAGGTAGCTGCCGGTCATGAAGCTGGACCGCTCGCTGGCCAGGAACAGCGCCGCCTGGGCGATGTCCTCGGGGACGCCCAGGCGCCCCAGCGGATGGAAGGCTCCGTAGCGCCGCAGGTTGGCGTCGATGTCGCCCCCCTCCGCCACCGCGGCCCGCCGCACCATGTCGGAGTCGATGGTGCCGGGGCAGATGGCATTGACCCGGATGCCCTCCGGCGCGTAGTCGAGTGCCATGTTCCGGGTCAGCGACAGGACACCGCCCTTGCTTGCGGCATATGACGGCACGCGCGGCATCGACTGGACGCCCTGGACGCTGGCCATGTTGATGACCGAGCCCCCCGGTCCCTCGCGGCGGATGGCGGTCAGGGCGTACTTCGACATCAGGAACGTGCCCTTGAGGTTGACGCCCACGATCCGGTCCCAGATCTCGACCGGCGTGTCCTCGACGTTGAAGTAGGCGTCGATGGGCTGGATGCCCGCGTTGTTGACCAGGACATCCAGTCGACCAAGCGCGGCGACTGCCTCGCCGACCATGCGCTCCGCATCCGCCGGCTGCGACACATCACCGATGACCGCCACGACCCGGGCACCAGTGGCGGTCAACTCGTCCGCCAGCGCGCCCGCTGCCGCGGCGTCCACGTCGGC
>JBBQNA010000108.1:0-11479 GCA_038329515.1 Candidatus Limnocylindrales bacterium
ATCGGGACGACATGACACACCCCCTCATCAGCCTGTCCGCCGAGGTCTCCCGGGCGCTCGCCGACGGAGCCCCCGTCGTGGCCCGCGAGTCGACCCTCATCACCCATGGCCTGGCGTACCCTGCCAACCTGGATGCCGCCCAGCGCTCCGAGGCGGCGGTGCGCGCGGCCGGCGCCATCCCCGCGACGATCGCGACCCACGACGGTCGGATCCGCGTCGGCATCGACGCCCAACAGCTGGAGCAGCTGGCCCAGGCTCGCGGCGTGGCCAAGGTGTCCCGCCAGAACCTGTCGGGCGTCCTGGGGCAGCCGGGGTGGGCCGGGACCACGGTCGCGGCGACCATGATCGGTGCGGCGCTGGCGGGTATCCGGGTATTCGCGACGGGCGGTATCGGAGGTGTCCATCGGGGTGGCGAGGACTCCCTGGACATCTCGGCCGACCTGGACGAGCTGGCGCGCACGCCGGTGGCCGTGGTCTGTGCGGGGCCGAAGTCGATCCTGGATGTCGGCCGGACGCTGGAGGTCCTCGAGACCCGCGGCGTGCCCGTGGTGGGCTGGGGCACCCACGAGCTGCCCGGCTTCTACAGCCGGACGAGCGGCCACCGGGCGCCGCTGCGCGTCGATGATGCTGGCGAGGGCGCGGCACTCATGCAGCGCCACGCGGCACTGGGCCTGGGCAGCGGCATCCTGTTCTGCGTGCCCCTGCCGGAGTCGGCCGCGATCCCCCAGGCGGAGATCGAGCGGGTCATCGCGGCTGCCGTCGCGGACGTGGAGGCGCAGGGCATCCACGGCCCTGCCTCGACCCCGGCCGTGCTCAGCCGGGTGGCGGAACTGACGAACGGCCGGTCGGTGGTCGCGAACCTGGCGCTCATCGAGCACAACGCGTCAGTCGCCGCCAGCCTCGCGGTGGCCCTCGCGGGAGTGGCCTGAGCCGGGCGCCGACGGGCAGCCCGTAACCCGTCGGCGGACGGCCTCATCGGGGTGGACGGCGACAGCCGGTTGGGACTGGCGACCCTTGTTGGACGTTCATTGGACGGTGCCCGCGGAGGATGGCCCTCGACAGCGGCGGTCCGTGCACCCAGGTGTGACCGCCCGGCAGTGAAGGAGACATGCGTCACGAAACGTGGGCCCCACGCGCCGATCCCTGCTCATCCCTGTCCAGCATCCCCACGTCCAGGTGCCGTCGGGTCGCCTGACCCGGCCGTCCTGTCCGGCGGCCGCGACCGCCGCGATCTCGCCACGGAGGTTCCCATGCATCGACCCTCGATCCGGTTCGCGCTCTCGCGTGCCGTCGTGCTCGCCCTGTCGCTGGTCCTTCTGGTCGCGAGCCAGGGGTCGGCCGCATCCACCTGGAGCCGGCTCCTCGCCGACTGGGGCAGCGTGACCGGTGCTGCGCCCGGCCCGTCGTCCGGGCTCTACGCCGCTACGTTCACCTACGCGTCCGGCAAGTACCGGGCACGGATCTATCGACTCGCCAGGGACGGCAGCACGGTATGGACCAGGCAGCTGTCCGCGGCGGAGTACATCGACGCCGGCCAGGTGATGGGACTCGTGTCCGACGGCTCCGGTGTCTACGTGAGCTACCGGGTCAAGTCCTGGCCAGAGCCGCTGCAGTACCAGGTCCGGAAGTACGACCCCGCTGGCAAGCTCACGTGGAAGGCTGCATGGAGCGGCGTCGTCGAGGGCGAGGGCGGCCTCATCGGCGTCGCTGGCGGCACCGTGTACGTGGCCTACCACGACGACCTCGGGCACCGCGACCTCATCAGGCGCTATGCCACTGATACAGGTGATCAGAAGCCCACCTTGGAGCTGGCGCTCGATGCCCGCCTGTACCAGAAGACCCTCAGTGGCTTCGTGGCGACTTCGGGTGGCTTGTACCTGGCCAGTCCGGGCGCGCTGTGGGACGAGGATAAGATCTATCTCAGGAAGGTGGCGCTCGACGGGACCACCAGATGGTCCAGCACCATCAGTCGGACCGGAGACGACCTCGAGGTCGGCACGCTCTCCGTCGACAACTCGAGCCTGGTCCTGGCATATTCCGTCGTGTCGACGGACATCATCCGACTCGTGCGCTACTCCCTGGGCGGCACGAAGCGCTGGACGGCCAAGGCACCCGGGACCTACACGCCCACGGGAGCCACATCCGGCAGCGCCGCGTACTCCGCGACGATGCACAACACCAATACCAAGAGCGCCCAGACGATCGTTGCCCGATATAGCAGTTCCGGCGCCGTCACACAGCGCCGCGAGGTCGGCACGTCAGGCTCCGACCTGGTCAGCCAGATCGTGGTCTCGGGTGGATACCTGTACCTCCTCGGCTCCACGACGACTGGCGGCTCCGACCATCGGCCGCTCGTGATGCGTGTCGCGGCGCCGTGATGGCGTCACAGCCGCGGTGTCACCGGACGCCGTGACGGAGCGGCGGTGCCCCTGTCGCGTCGACTGTCATACCGGCCCAGGCGGCCACCACCTGGAACAAGTCCTGCCCCAGGAAAACAAGGCCCAGGGAGTCGCTGCTGCCCCCGACGGTGGGGCATACGTGGTAGCGAGCCCGACGTATGGCCCCGGTACAGCGGTCCTGGTCCGGTACTCCAAGACCGGCAGCAAGGAGTGGTCGAAGAGTCTGGGTGACACCGACACCCAGGCATTCGGTCTCGTCTCCGACACGTCGGGCAACGTGTATGTCCAGCTGTACCACCGGACGCGCGACACCGAGGGCGTCCCGTCTCGTGCTCGCCCACCGAGTCGCCCGCGGTACCCTACGGGGCGTGACCCAACCGACGACACGCCCCGACAGCACCCGCTCCATCGACGGCATCGCCGCCGCCTTTGCCGAGCACGACTACGTCAGCGACCGCGCCCTCGCGACGGTCATCTTCCTGGGCCTCGAGCTGGGTCGGCCGATCCTGCTCGAGGGCGAGGCCGGCGTCGGCAAGACGGAAGTCGCCAAGGTCCTCTCGAGCGTCCTGGGGAGTCGACTCATCCGGCTCCAGTGCTACGAGGGCCTGGACGTCACGACCGCGGTCTACGAGTGGAACTACCCCCGCCAGATGCTGGAGATCCGGCTCCGGGAGGCGCGCGGCGAGGGCAACCAGGAGTCCACGGTGCACGATATCTTCGGGCCCGACTTCCTCATCAAGCGACCCCTGCTCCAGGCGCTCGAGTCGACCGACGGCGCGGCGCCGGTGCTGCTCATCGATGAGATCGATCGCGCGGATGAGGAGTTCGAGGCGTACCTGCTGGAGATCCTGTCCGACTTCCAGGTGACGGTGCCGGAGATCGGCACCATCCGGGCCGCCCAGCCGCCGCGGGTCATCCTGACCTCGAATCGCACGCGTGAGGTCCACGATGCCCTGAAGCGTCGCTGCCTGTATCACTGGATCGACTACCCCACGATGGACAAGGAGTACGCCATCGTCCAGGCGCGCCTGCCAGGCATGGATGCGCGACTGGCGCGCCAGGTCGTCGGGTTCGTCCAGCGACTGCGCCAGACGGAGCTGACCAAGCTGCCGGGTGTCGCGGAGACCCTCGATTGGGCGGCGGCGTTGATGGCCCTCGGTGCACCCCACCTGTCGCCGGAGGTCATCGACCCCACCCTGGGCGTGCTGCTCAAGTACCAGGAGGATGTGCGCGCCATCCGCGGCGATCGCGCAGCGGCGTTCCTGGCAGAGGTCCAGGCAACTGGACCGGCCTGATCGGTCCCAGGCGAGCGGCGACCTCCTCGTCTCGCCGCACTCGATCTCGGGGCCGGCGTTCCTGGGCAGCGTCCTGGGCTTTGGCCGGGAGCTCAAGCGACAGGGCCTGACGGCCGACCTCGCCGCAGTGCTGGACTTCGTGCGTGCCCTGGACCTCGTCGACATCGGCGCTAGGGATGAGGTGCGTGCGGCCGGTGCCGCGCTGTTCGTGCGCCGCCGCGACGAGATCGAACCCTACGAGCAGGCATTCGAGCGGTTCTGGCGCGGCCGACCCGGGGCGCTGCCGGAGATGCCTCGGCTGGCCAGCGACCGGGAGGAGGACGGGGCACCACCGCGGCCGTCCCCGGAGTCACTGCCGGATGACGCCGCCGCCATGACCACGGGCATCGTGCGCGATACCGCATCCATCGACGACGGGGAAGCGGCGCCGGAGGACACGCTGCCAGCCGAGACCGCGTGGAGCGCGGGGGAGCGGCTGCGCGGACGCGCCTTCGACCGCATGACGCCGTCCGAGCTGCGCGAGGCCGAGCGGCTCATCGACCGGATGGTGCTCAAGATGCCGTTGCGGCGCACGCGTCGCTGGAAGCTGCATCGTCGGGGCACGCTGCTGGCGCCGCGCCAGATGATGCGCCGCAACCTGGGCACCGGCGGCGATCCCGTGGCGTGGCTCTGGCGCCGCCGCGTGGAACGACCCCGGGGAGTGGTCCTGCTGTGCGACATCAGCGGATCCATGGAACGCCACGCCCGATTGCTGCTGCGCTTCTGCCACGCCCTGTCGCGCACGGATGTGCCCACGGAAGCGTTCTGCTTCGGCACCCGCCTGACCCGCATCACGCCCCAGCTGCGAACCCGTGACCCCGATGAGGCGCTCGACCGCATCTCGGCGGCGGTCGGTGACTGGTCCGGCGGCACGCGTATCGGCACCGCGTTCCACGAGTTCAACCAGCGCTGGGCGCGGCGGGTGTTGCGCTCGAGCGGCATCGTGCTCGTAGTCAGTGACGGCTGGGATCGGGGCGATCCACGAGAGGTGGGGGAGGAGACCGCCCGCCTGCGACGCTCCTGCCACCGACTCATCTGGCTCAACCCCCTGGCGGGCGCCGCGGGCTACAAGCCGCTGGCCGCTGGCATGGCCGCCGCCTGGCCACATATCGACGTGTTCCTGCCGTCGCATGACCTGGGCAGCCTGGAGCTGCTTGCCCAGGCCCTCGCCGACGATGCCGGCGCCCGGACGGGCACGACCCTGCGATGAAGGACCTCCTGTCCGAGCTGGCAGCATGGGAGACCGAGCACACGCCCAGTGCGTCCAGCGCGCCGCCGACGGCTCGGGCCGTGGTCGTCCGCACCTTCGGCTCCGCACCCCGGCCGGAAGGTGCCGTGATGCTGGTCAGTGGTGATGGACGGATGGCTGGCTCCGTGAGTGGCGGCTGTGTCGAGGGCGCCGCGTATGAGGCGGTGGAACACTCGCGTGCCACCGGTCACTCGCGCGTGATCAGGTACGGCATCAGTGACGAGCAGGCCTGGGACGTGGGCCTGGCCTGCGGTGGCACCATCGACGTGCTGGTGGAGCCGGTGGTCTCGGACGCGGTCCGGGTCGCTGCCCGCACCCTGGGCAGTGCCGTCATCACGCCCCTGCCTGCTGACGCACCGGGTCCGACATCCGGGCACCACGCGCCAGGCGAGGGCGCCATACCGGCGACTGCCCTGGTGCTGGATGCGGCGGGTGCGCTCGCCGGCACCACCGGGGATGCGACGGCGGACGCGCAGCTGGTGGCCGCGGCCGTCGACGCGTTGCAGCGCGGCCGCGCACGGACCGTGGAGCTGCTCGACCGTTCCTGGTTCATCGAGACGTTCCCGCACCGGCCACGGCTGGTCATCGTGGGCGCAGTCCAGGTGGCCATCTCGCTGGTGACCATCGCGCACACCCTGGGCTATGAGACGGTGGTCATCGATGGCCGGGCGACATTCGCGACGCGGGAGCGCTTCCCGGACACGGACACGTTGCTGGTCGGTTGGCCCGACGAGCTGGCCGACCAGATCGGACTTGTTCCGGATGATGCCGTCGCGATCCTGAGTCATGACGTGAGGTTCGACGAGCCGGCCATCATCACGGCGCTTGCTCGTGGCTGTCAGTACGTGGGCGCCGTGGGTAGCCGCGTGACGCAGGCGGCGCGGCGGGAGCGCCTCCTGGCCGCTGGAGTCGATCCGCAGGACCTGGCACGCCTCCGGGGGCCCATCGGCCTCGACCTGGGTGGCCGGGAGCCGGCCGAGACGGCGCTGTCCATCATGTCCGAGGTGATCGCCGCTCGATTCGGTGGCAGCGGGGTCCCGATGCGCGAGCGTCAGTCCTCGCGAAAGTAGCGGGCGACCTCGGGCGACCTCGGGCAGCTCCAGGCGCTGCCGGTGCTTGGCATGCAGGACGGCCCGAAGGCGGCGCACCTCACTCACGACCAGCCCCAGGTCCCGCGCCTGCACGGCTTCGTAGCGCGCGATGGCCAACTGGAGGAGCACGTCCCAGGAGTCGGCGAAGGGGTATGGAAGCGCCTTGTCGTAGCGCAGCCAGACCGGCCCGATCACGAGGCGGATGAGTTGCTGCAGCCGCGGGTACCCGGTGCACCGGAAGTGCTCCGAATGGAAGGCCACGGCGTTGACCCCGTGGCCCGCTTCGTCGCCGCATTACCCAGACCGGACATCAAATATCATATCTTGACATCTTACAGACCATGAAGAGTCTCCGGCGACGGCGCGTCCTGCACGGGTATCTCATCCGGGGCGTCGCCATGACCGGTCTCAAGGGTTGACCGACAGCCCCGGGCACGTCCATCTCCCGCACGACCCTATAGCGCACAGGAGGTTCGCAGGACTCCATGGGTAATCAGCCGTATCTGGTGCTTCGCTCGGACGACATCGAGCCGTTCACTCATCCGGAGGAGCCGGCCTACCACTCGCAGCACATCCTGGGCCGGGAGAACACCGGTGGCCACGACCTGCTGCTCAACCGGGGCACCGTGGACCCACATCGCAGCCTTGGCGGCACCAACCATCCCGACAACGACGAGATCTACTACGGCATCTCGGGCTGGTCGTGGGTCGACCTCGGCGGGGACCCCAACACGGGCGAGGGCAGCCTCACGTACCGCATCGAGGCGGGTGGCACGGTGTTCGTGCCCAAGGGCGTCTTCCACCGGTTGCACAACGACAGCGACGAGCCGTTCGTGCTGCTGGCCATCTGGCCCGAGCCGGCACCCCACGGAGCGAACGGCATCCACGACCTGCGGCTGGATACCTGGGGCACGGGCTTCCGGCTCCGCCCAGGATGCCAGCTGGAAACGGTGGCAGACGGTGGCAGGGTGGTCGAACCGGCCGCGGGTTGGGACCCGTTGCGAGAGGTGGCCCCGGCCGAGGGCTGACCACCGAGTCGTGAAACCTTTTCGCGCCATCACACCTCAGACAAGTGATGGACGCACCCGACAGTGATCATCGGGTAGACCCTGTGGCCCAGGGACCGGATTTGACCGGCCGTGGGACACTGGGGCTGACACCTGCTCGCACGACGACTCAGGAGGCCGCCCCATGACTCCCCTGTCCCTCGCCGGGATCCGCCGCAAGGCCCTCCTGGGCATTGGCGCTGCGGCCCTCATCGTCAGCACTGTCGGCTGCAGCGCCATCGGCACTGCCGGCCTGCCGCTGCTGGCCGGGCAGGGGACCCAGCAGGCCATCGCGGGCGCATCAGGCGTGCTCGCGGACGTCACCGGGAGCACCACCACCGGCTCCAGCACCACGGATATCGCGGTCGGGCCCCCGGATCGCAACACGCCGGCCAGTGTTTCGTCGTCCACCAGCCGCCGTCTCGCCCTGGGCGTGGCGATGCTGCCGGACACGGTACTGACCGGCCCGGGCAGCCCATACCTGCAGTTCAAGGCGGATACCGGCCGATACCCCGCGACCTGGGCCATCTGGCGGGACTGGGGCAGCGTGACGACGCAGGACTTCCCGACCGCGCTGCTGACCCAGCTGAAGGGCTCGACCGTGCCCATCATCTACTGGCAGCCGGTCAACCCCGCGAACCTCGAGTCGAACCTGTGGACCTACGCCACGATCGTTGCGGGCGATCACGATGCGTATATCAGGCGATTCGCGAGGGCGGCCGACGCCTACGGCAAGACCGTGATCATCCGCTTCGCGCACGAGATGGATGGCACCTGGTTCCCCTGGGGCATCGGCAACTTCACGAACACCAAGTCCAACTTCAAGGCTGCCTGGAAGCACATCTACAACATCTTCAAGGCAGAGGGCGCCACGAACGCCAAGTTCGCCTGGACGCCCATCGTGTGCTGCGGCATCAAGCCCGTGGACATCTATCCCGGCGACAAGTACGTCGACTACATCGGCTTCAGCGGTTTCAACTGGGGCTCTCCGAAGTGGCGGACGATGAAGCAGGTCGTGGACAGCAAGTTCGCCGCGCTCAAGGGCTTTGCCAAGACCAAGCCCATCCTCATGGCGGAGATCGCGACCTCACCCGACGGTGGCAACGAGGCGTCGTGGGTCACCCAGGGATACGACTACCTGTACAAGACGTACCCGCGCCTGAAGCTGGTCATCTACTTCAACGTCAACTCCAAGGCGCTCGCGAACCAGGAAGACTGGCGGCTCATGCAGCGCGGGAGTACCAACTCCCTCGCCGCATACAGGGCGCTCCTGACCCAGGCCCGGTTCCGGGGCGTCATCGCCCCGTAGCCGGACGCGCTATCGACGCCACTCGCTCCACCCGCTCCGGGCGCGGAGCCGGGCCCCCTGGAGTCGGAACATGGTCTCGACCAGGGCTCGCGTGCCGGGGTTCGTGGTCGCCGCCAGGTGATCACGGAAGAACAGCCGGTGCGACGCGACGATGGCTCGCTGGAGCCGTCGCCGATGCTCCAGCTCCTGGCGGGACAGCTCGGACGAGGGTGCCCGCAGTCGGCTGGAGGCGCCCTTGATATGCGTCGCGGCGGTGCTGCCCAGATATCGGACACGAGAGCCGCTTTCGGTGGTCCGGACGCACAGGTCCAGGTCCTCGCCGTAGAACCAGTAGCGCTCGTCCCAGCCGCCGATCGCCTGCAGGACGCTTCGGCGCACCAGCATGAAGGCCCCGGAGCAGGCCTCGATGTCGTGGTCGGTGGTCACGTCCTCCCAGGACATCCGGTAGCGGCCCAGCCGGTGGGACCCTGACGCCAGCCGATCAAGCCGGAGCGCGTATGCCAGACCGGCACCCGGCGTTGGCAGGCCCCGGTGGCAGGCATGATCCAGGCTGCCATCCACGCGCAGGAGGCGAGCGGTCACGATGCCGATAGCCGGGTCTCCGTCCAGCGCCGCCAGGCATCGTTCGAGGGTGGCCGTGCCCACGGTCACGTCCGGGTTCAGGAACAGGACGCTGGGCGCCGTGGTGGCCCGCCAACCCTGGTTGCAGGCGCGCGCGTAGCCCGCATTGCCGCTATTCGCGATGATCTGGACGCCGGCCAGGCCGTCGACCGCCGCGCCGAGCGCGATGGGGTCCGAGGCGTTGTCCACGACCACGATCCAGGATGGCGGCACGGACGACGCCTGGAGTGCCAGCACGCAGGCTCGCAGCAGGTCGTATCGGCGATAGCTGACGATGACCGCGGCGTAGCCATCCGGCGTCTGGTCTCCATCCGCCGCCTGATCGCCATCCGTCGTCTGGTCGCCGTCCGCGCGCATGTGCGTCGTATGCCTCCGCATCTGCGTCGTGTGCCTCCGTGGGCAAGATCCGTTGCTGGTGCCCGATGGTAGTCTGGCCGTCACCCGACCGATCGGCCGGTGCTGCCGCAGCTACTCGGAGGGTCCCTTGGTCGCACGCCGACTGCTGGTGACGGGCGGAGCCGGCTTCATCGGCAGTACCTTCGTGCGACGCCGCCTTGCCGCCACGACCGACCACATCACGGTCGTCGACAAGCTCACGTACGCCGGTAGCCTGGGCACCATCCAGCCGGTCATGGATGACCCCGCCACGGCCGCCCGGGTGCGCTTCGTGCAGGGCGACATCGCGGACGCGGACCTGGTCCGGGAGCTCGTGGCGGACTGTGACGCGGTCATCAACTTCGCGGCGGAGTCCCACGTCGATCGGTCGATCCTGGACGCGACCGCGTTCCTGCGCACCGGTGTCCTGGGCGTGCACGCGTTGCTGGAGGCGGTCCGGCTCGCGGACGAGACACGCGGCGATCGGGGGCGCGTGCGGTATCTCCAGGTGTCCACGGACGAGGTATACGGTCCGGTCATGTCGGGTCAGAGTCTCGAGACCGACACGGTCCGCCCACGCAGCCCGTACAGCGCGGCCAAGGCCGCGGGCGAGTTGCTGGTCCAGGCGTATCACCTGACCCATGGCCTGGACACGCTCATCACCCGGGGTGCCAATACCTATGGGCCATACCAGCATCCCGAGAAGCTCATCCCGCTGTTCATCACCAACGCGCTCCAGGACCTGCCGCTGCCGATGTATGGCGACGGCAGCCAGCGACGCGACTGGATGTTCGTGGACGACCACGCCGACGGCATCGCGTTCGTGCTCGATCAGGGTGCTGGTGGCGGGACCTACAACGTCGCAGGCCACGAGGAGCGCAGCAACCGCGAGGTGACCGCGACCGTCCTGGCTGCCGTGAGCAAGGACTGGTCGCTCGTCCGTTCCGTGCCCGACCGACCCGCTCACGATGTGCGCTATGCGATGGACCCGGCGCGCCTGACCGAGATGGGCTGGCTCCCCCGGGTGACCTTCGACGACGGCATCGCGCGGACGGTGGCCTGGTACCAGGCACACACGCCGTGGTGGCAGGCGCACCGCGGGGGCGATTGGGCGGCCTACTACGAGCAGCAGTACGGCTGGCGGTTGCAGCAGTCCACCGAGGCCTGATGTCTGCCCGGTCCGCCGAGGCTCCGCGCCGGCGGATCGCCGTGACTGGCGCGTCCGGACGACTGGGCCAGGCGCTGCTGGCAGCGGCTGGCGCGCGCGACGTCATCGGCTGGAGCCGCGCTACATGGGATCTGGACCGACCGGACGATGTCGGAGCGCTCGACCGGGACCGGCCCGATCTGGTCCTCCATTGCGCCGCGTGGACGGACGTCGACGGGTGCGCGCGGGATCCGGGACTCGCCCTCCATCGGAACGGCACGGCGACCGGCATCCTGGCGCGCGCCTGCCGGGACCGGGGCGTACAGCTGCTGGCCGTGTCCACGAACGAGGTGTTCGACGGCGACCGCACCGACGGACTGGGCTACGTTGAGGACGACGCGACCTCGCCCCGCAACGCCTATGGCGCGAGCAAGCTGGCCGGGGAAGATGGCGCACGTGAGGCGTTCGATGGCCAGGCCGGGCTCTGGGTCGTGCGCACGTCGTGGTTGTACGGCGCGCCCGGCGGGGCGTTCCCGGAGAAGGTCGTCGCGGCGGCCGACCGACTGCCGGCAGGGGAGCCGCTGCCCGTGGTCGTGGACGAGGTCGGCTGCCCGACCTGGAGCGTGGATCTCGCGGCGGCGATGCTGGCCCTCGTGGACGCCACGCCCGGTGGCACGTACCACCTGGCGGGCACCGGCCCGGCATCGCGCCTGGAGTGGGCGACGCAGGTGCTCGGCGTCCGTCGTCCCGGCCGGAAGGTGATGCCAATATCGCGTGCAGCGTTTGCCCGGGTATCCGATGCGCCGCCGTGGGCGGTCCTGGACTGCGGACGGGCGCGGGTCATTGGCGCCGCCATGCGTCCCTGGGACACGGCGCTCGCGTACTACCTTGGCGCGCCCGAGCTTGCC
>JBBQNA010000109.1:0-11479 GCA_038329515.1 Candidatus Limnocylindrales bacterium
TCCGTTGATGGCGCCCATGCAGCCGCCGATGAGGAGGGCGAGGGGAACCGCGACCCAGCCGGCAAGCGTGAATCCGAAGTCCCCGGTGACGATGACCACGGCCAACGCCGGGGCCAGTCCCACCGTGGACTCCAGCGATAGGTCGAACGTACCGGCGATCAGGATGACGGAGAGCGCAAGCACGACCAGGGACAGCTCGGTCTGTTGCTGCAGCACGTTCATGAGGTTCTGCGTGGTGAGGAACACGGGGTCCGTGATGGTGCCGATGACGAGCAGGATCAGGATCACCGGCACGAGCGTGAACTCTCGGAGCCACCGCATCACCGGGTGTCGGGTGACCCGATCGGTCGGTCGGCCAGGTCGCGCATCGCCGCCTTCGGGTCGTGCTGCCGTCGTCGAGCCTGCGGAGTCCACTTCAGACGTCATGGTGGCGTCCGACCCCTTCCATCGCCGACACCAGTTCGTGATCCGCCCAGCCGCTCGGGAACTCCGCCACGATGCCTCCTCGAAACATGACCACGATACGGTCGCAGCTACGAAGGTCGTCCAGGTCGTCTGTCACCATCAGCACTGCACGACCGGCACGGGCACCCGCATCGACTTCCTCCAGTAGGGTTTCCTTGGAGCGCACATCGATACCCGCGGTCGGTGCTATCAGCACGAGCACCCGCGGATCACCCGCGAGCGCCCGGCCCATGACGACCTTCTGTTGATTACCACCCGAGAGGGCCGACACCGATTGACCCGGACCAGAGGTCTTGATGTCCAACTGAGCGATCAGGCGTCTGGCGATGCTGTCACGGCGGGACCCGCTGATCATCCCGAAGCGACCGAGCTGCCGCGCGATGGGCATGGTCATGTTCTCCGCGATGCTGAACATCGGCACGAATCCGTTGTGTTGCCGGTCCTGGGGCACGAACCCGATACCCGCAGCGAGGGCGGCTGGGACGCTGCCTGGCTCCACCACACGTCCGGCGACAGCTAGGCGTCCCGAGGACGGCCGCCGCAATCCGGCGACGCATTCCGCGACCGCGACCGCCCCGCTGCTCGCCAATCCAGCGATGCCCACGATCTCACCGGAGCGGACCGACAGGTCCAACGGCTGGAATCGTCCGGTCAGGCTCATCCCGGCGACGTCGAGCACCGGGTCGCCAGTCTGGTCCTGCTCGGTTCGAACCCGTGTGCCACGGAGAGCCTTTGCCTCACCCGTCATGGCCTCGACGAGGTCATCGTGCGGCAAGTCGGCGGTTGGCGCGGTCAGGATGTGTCGCGCATCCCGGAGCACGGTCACCGTCTCGCACACATCGGCGATCTCAGCGAGGTGATGGGAGATGAACAGGAACGTCACGCCGGTGGCCTGGAGGGATCGCATCCTGCGGAACAGCCGAGCCGAGGCCGTCCCATCGAGCTTGGCGGTCGGCTCGTCCAGGATGATGAAGCGCGCACCCGCGGACAGCGCCCGCGCGATCTCCACCATCTGGCGGGTCTCCACGTCGAGGTCGCCGGCCAGGGACGACGTGTCGACCTTGACCTCGTACTCGTCCATGAGCGCTGCGGCTCGACGATCGAGGTCGGACCAGTCGATGAACGAGCCCCGCGACTGGCGATTGAGGAACAGGTTCTCCGCAACCGAAAGGGAGGGCACGATCGTCGACCGTTGGTAGACGCACGCAACGTTGCGTTGCCATGCGGACCGGTCGGTGAGGGTGGGAGCCGGCTCGCCGGCGAGTCGCACCTGCCCCTGGTCCGGGCTTGTCATCCCGGACAGGATCGACACCAGGGTCGACTTGCCGGCTCCATTGCGACCCACCAACGCATGCGAGTGGCCGCGCTGGATGGTCAGCGTGACCGCGTCAAGTGCGACGGTGGATCCAAAGCGCTTGCTGACCGCGATGGCCTCGGCGACGGCCACGGGGGCCGCCACCGAGGGTCCGGTGCCGTCAGGCTCTATTGCTGGTTCGCCCACAGCGTGGGATCGTCCACGTTGTCCCTGGTCACGAGAGGCCCAGGCACCTGGTCCTCCAGGTTGCCGTTGCCGATGTCAACGATGGTGCTGTCGTGGTCGGTCGGTCCTGGCTGGAATGTCTTGCCGTCCAGGGCCGCCTGGGCATAGATGAGACCGTACTTCGCGTACAGGTCGTTAGGCTGGGACACCGTGGCGTCCACGGTCCCTTCGCGGATGCCGTTGAGCTCCTCGGGGACACCGTCGGTGCTGACGATGACGATGTGCTTGGGATCGCCGACCAGGAAGAGGGCGTCCTTGCCCCTGAGCGTCTGGAGCACGGCGGCGAGGAAGACGCCTCCAGCCGGGGTGTAGATGCCCTTGATGTCAGGATTCTGGGTCAGGGCCGTCTGGAGACCGGAGGCCGCCTGTGCCGGATCCCATTCGGTCGGGATGTTGATGATCTCGATACCCGGGAAGTCCCGTGCGATGCACTGGGTGAAGCCGTCATGGCGGTCACGCCCGTTCACGTTCGCCAGGCCACCCATGATCTCGACGACCTTGCCAGCGCCGCCCACCAGGGAACCCATCGCCTGGCACGCCTTCTCGCCAAGGTCGATGTTGTCAGCGCGGACCACCATGAACACCTTGCCCTTGTCCGGGCGGGTGTCGATGGTCACGACCGGGATGCCCTGAGCGGCCAGTGAATCCAGCGTGGACGCGATGGCCCCGGTGTCCTGTGGCGCCATCACGATGGCCTGGACGCCCTGGCTCACCACGGCCTGCGCATTGGATACGAGCTTCTGGACGTCGTTCTGCGAGTTGGTGGTGGTCAGGTCGATGCCCAGTTCCTCGGCGAACCGCGGGATGTACTCGGCATAGGTGGTCCAGAAGTCGGAATCGGCGCGTGGGATATCCACGGCGATCTTCCAGGCGGGACCGGTCGAGGCTGCATCGCCGGATGCCGCGGGCGATTGCGCCGCGACGGGTACGGCGAATGCGAGCAGAGCAGCGGTGGTCGCGCCGATGGTCAGACGCGTCAATGTCCGGTGGTGTCTCATGGATACGGACTCCTTCGGTTCACGTGGTCTGGGTCTGCCTGGACGATGGTGCCCAGGTCGTTGGTGCCGGACCGGTCTGGGCGGGCACGCGCATCACGCTGTGGTGCCCGGAGGGTCCGGTCCGCGCCCGGAGTGGCGGCAATGCGGGGGGTGGTGACGCGTCGCTGCAGTGAGATCGCGGACACCCTGCACGTGCACGCCGGGGCACCCCAGGCCGATGACGCCCGGGCAGTCACACACCACGGTCCCATCCAGCCTTACCGCCATGAAGTCCTCCGCCGCCCGCCAGCGCCGTGTGGTCCGCCTGCCTCATCGCGCAGGCGACCTGAACTCACTGTGTCATGTAGACAATCGATTGTCAAGACAGTACCGTTCCCCTTGGGGGAAGCAACAGTCGCCCGCAGGGCCGTCCGTACCGGGGCTCTTCCGCGGGTCGGCCGGACGCCGTCCCGAGGCTCTTCGCAGCGCTCCCAGGGTGTACATTCGCGCCCACCCACGGGGCATCGACACATCGTTCGACGATGGGCGGGTGCACGCGGGACTCGTGAACGGAGGAGGCAGATGAGCATCGGATCGACGCCGGCCGCGGACCTGGTTTCCCAGGCGCCTGCTGGTCAGTCACTTCGCTTCTTCACGCCCCACGAAGCGCGCACCGTCGAGGCGGTGATGGGCCGGATCATGCCCGACGATGAGCTGGGCCCGGGTGCTGTCGAGGCTGGCACCGTGTCCTACGCAGACCACACCCTGGCCGGCGTCGAGCAAGGCAACCAGACGAGGTACCGGGCCGGGGTCAAGCTGCTGGACGCGGCGTGTCGAGCGCGGTTCGGACACGCGTTCGCCGATTGCGGCCACGTGGAGCAGGACGCCATGGTCAGTGACATGGCAGCCGGATCCGTGCCGCCGGTCACCGGCGCCGCGGAGGACCTCGACTGGGCCGTGGCCTTCTTCGAGCTGCTGCGGGAGCACACCCTGGAGGGTATGTTCTCCGATCCGGTCCACGGCGGCAATCGGGATCTGGCGGGCTGGAAGCTGCTGGGATATCTGGGGCCCCAGCCCGGCTACAGCCATGAGGAGCAGCAGTTGGATGCGGTCGTGGTCCGCGACCGGATCTTCACGGCGGCGGACTACCCGCTGGAACAGGCCGGTGAGCGGCCATGACCGAGTCAGGTGAGCGGGCAGATGTCTGCATCGTCGGGCTCGGCCCGGCGGGTGCCACGGCCGCGTATGCGCTGACAGCGGCGGGGATGCGCGTGGTGGCCCTGGATGCGGGCCCGCGTCGAAACAAGGACGAGTATCGCCTCGACGAGCTGTCCGACTCGGTCTTCGAGCGAGCGAGCCTGGGCCCGAAGTTCAATGCCGAACTGCAGACCTGGCGGCGATCGCCGACCAGCCCGACGCA
Source organism: Candidatus Limnocylindrales bacterium (assembly GCA_038329515.1). Classification (GTDB taxonomy): domain Bacteria; phylum Chloroflexota; class Limnocylindria; order Limnocylindrales; family CSP1-4; genus JAFMJV01. The sequence goes on from JBBQNA010000109.1 coordinate 4,403, forward strand.
GCCCGCGACCTATTCCCTGGGCAAGATGAATAACGGTGTCGGGGGCACGGTCGTGTACTCAGCGTGGCTTCGGCGGTACGCACCCGGGGACTTCCGGGTACGCACTGACACCATCGCCCGGTATGGCGAGGAGGCACTCCCGACCGGGTCGGCGGTTGTCGATTGGCCGATCGGCTACGACGACCTGGAGCCGTACTACACGCAGGTGGAGCAGATCACCGGCGTCGCGGGTATCCCCGGCAACATCCGCGGCGAGCCGGTGGCTGGCGGGAACCCATTCGAGGGTTATCGGAGTGAGGGCTATCCGCTCCCGCCACTGCGGAGCGCCGGACTCAGCGAACTGTTCGGGGACGCCGCTCGAGGCGCCGGATACCATCCGTACCCGGTTCCCGCAGGCATCAACTCCGTGCCGTTCGACGGCCGGCCGGCATGCACCTACTGCGGTTTCAATGCCTTCTTCGGCTGCCACATCGATGCAAAATCCACCGTCGACCTGACGTTCGTGCCGCGTGCGGAGCGGACCGGCAATCTCGAGATACGTACGAATTCGCGAGTGATCCGGGTCACGACCGGCGACGATGGGCACGCGACCGGGGTCGACTACCAGGACGTGAACGGAAACATCCGTCATCTCGAGGCGTCCATCGTGATCCTGGCGGCATACACGTTCGAGAACGTGCGGCTCCTGCTGCTCTCCACCTCCGACCGGTTTCCGGGTGGGCTGGCCAATGCCCACGGGCAGGTCGGCAAGTACTTCACGCCCAAGCAGCTGCCACGGGTGCTGGGCATCCTGCCCGGCAGGGCGCTCAATCGGTTCACGGGTCCCTCGGCGCAGGGGACGATCATGGATGATCTCCTGGGCGACAACTTCGACCACACGGGGCTCGGATTCGTGCGTGGCGCGTCGATGGGCGTGATCCAGCAGAGTCAGCCCATCGCCGCTGCCAAGGACACCACTCCGCCCGACGTGGCGCGCTGGGGTCGGGGCTTCAAGGAGCACCTGGTGCGGAACTGGAACAGCACATTCGCGATCGAGGCTCAGCCCGAGAACCTCATGTACGAGGACAACTTCCTCGATCTGGACCCGGTCGTCCGCGACCGCAGCGGGCTCGGCCTGCCGGTGATCCGCATCACCTTCCAGCAGTATGCGAACGAACTGGCGATCATCGATTTCGTCCGCCAGCGCAGCGTCGAGCTGATGCGTGCGATGGGTGTCGAGAAGACCTGGCCGGGGCCGACGCTGACCGGGGTGGGCAGCTCGCATGACCTGGGCGGGCTTCGGATGGGTACCGACGAAGCGAGGTCCGTGGTCGATCAGGACCTGCGCGCGCACGAGGTCCCGAACCTGTACGTGATGGGTGGCGCGGTGTTCCCATCGTGCCCAGGTATCAACCCAACGCTCACCATCCAGGCCGTTGCCTTGCGAGCGGCAGAACGGCTGGCACAGGAGTGGGCGCGCGGCCGCGGGTTGTAGCCATCGCGCCGCGCCGCTCGCGTGCCGAAGCCCGGATGCGCACCCGCGTCGGGATGTCGTCGGGGCGGAGTGCTGGATAGCGGTTGGGCTGGCTGAGGCCGGTCATGGCTGGCCGCGTGGTGCGGTCTCCTGCACGGGCCCGACGCGTTCCGTGCCGGCCAGCCCTATCCCCCGACGATCGCCGCCAACGCTCTCTCGACGAGCGGCACGTGCGGCAGGCCTGCGATCTCCGCGGCAGACAGCCACGCACATGCGTCGGTCGAGCCGCCCTGCTCGACGCGGAGGGCGCCCGTGACGTCCGCCACGCGGTACAGGATGGCCACGATGTGGGCGGGCCCCGGGCGACTGACGGGCCGCTCGATGACATGCGAATCGATGCCGATGATGCGCTCGATACGTCCCGCAAGGCCGGTCTCCTCGGCCAGCTCCCGGATGACCGCGTCGTCGGGATGCTCACCCCACTCGACGCCGCCGCCCGGCAGGGTCCAGGTCTCTGCCCACGGATACCCGGGCGCGATCCGGCAGCACAGCAGGCGTCGGGCGTCATCGGACACGACCGCGTAAGCTCCCAGCCGGATCCAGGGCACCGCGAGCGGATCAGGGCTCGGCCCCTCAGGCACGTTCAACGATGCGCGCGACCTCGATGGGGCGGGTGACGCCCTTCACTTCGCGGTGGCCCCGATCTGCATGAGGGCAGGCTAGCCATGGATGTCAAGGCGACCGGTGCGCAAGGCGACCGGTGCGCATTGACACGCCAGAGGCCCTATCAGTACACTCGCAAATCATTAGTCATCAGATGTCTTTTACCGCCCTGTCCCAGGGAGTCCGCGCGTCGTGACCCAGCCGGAAGCCGTCCCGTTGTCGGAGCCACGCGCGGGCGTGGTGGAGGTCGTCGGGCTGACCAAGCGGTTTGGCGATGTCCAGGCGCTCGGGGGCGTGTCATTCCGACTCGAACCGGGCACCTTCTTCGCGTTGTTGGGCCCATCGGGTTGCGGCAAGACCACGCTCCTGCGGATGCTCGCGGGCTTCGAGACACCGACCACGGGTGAGATCCTGCTCGACGGTCGCCCGGTGGCGGATGTGCCGTCCTATCGCCGGTCGGTCAACACCGTGTTCCAGCACTACGCCCTGTTCCCGCATATGGATGTGGCCAGCAATGTCGGATACGGCCTCCGGCAGCGCAGTCCCAAACCCAGTCGCCAGGAGCAGGCGCGCATGATCGCCGAGATGCTGGAGCTGGTGCAGCTCCAGGGCTATGAGCGTCGGCGGTCGTGGGAACTGAGCGGTGGTCAGCAGCAACGGGTCGCCCTGGCCAGAGCGCTCATCAACCGACCCACCGTGCTGCTCCTCGACGAGCCTCTCGGAGCGCTCGATCTCAAGCTTCGGCGCGAGATGCAGCTGGAGCTCAAGCAGCTTCAGGAGCAGGTTGGCATCACGTTCATCTTCGTCACCCATGACCAGGACGAGGCGTTCTCCATGGCCGACCGGGTCGCGGTCATGCGCGACGGCCTCATCCTCCAGGACGGACCCCCCGACCTCCTCTACGACCGCCCCGCGGATCCATGGGTGGCCAGCTTCATCGGCCAGATGAACCTGTTCCCGGGCATCGTCGACGCACCCGCTGGATCGGGAACGGTGCGATTGGACCGAGGACCCATCGTCGAGGGCCTGCTGCCCGCCGAGCCGATGGTGCCCGGGGACCGGGCGCTGGTGGCGGTTCGTCCCGAGCGCGTCTGGCTGCGAGGCGCGGCCGACGCCGGTCGTGCCGCGCAGCCTGTGCCCGGGGGTGAGGCGCGCTTCGCCGGTCGGCTGGTCCGCAGCGTGTTCCTGGGCGATCACGTCGAGCACGTCGTGGATGCGCCGGAAGTCGGTACTGTCCTCATCACTGCACCAAACAGCCAGACCACGGCCGGAGGGCCATCACTGGCAACCGGAGAGGAGGTGGTGATCGGCTGGACGGATGACGCCGCACGCATCATCAGGGAACGACGACCGGTGGCCTGACGGCCCCGGCGCACGGAGGAGGTAGATCGATGGGATCCGAGCAGGACATGATGAGGACGCTGCTCCGAGCACGCATGGACCGGCGACGGTTCCTCGCGGTTTCGGGGGCCACGGTGGGCGCGCTGGCCATGGGTGCACAGCGCACGGTCCGGGCGCAGTCACCGGGTGCGGACCTGGGGGACACGCTGAACATCGCCACGTGGCCGCTCTATCACGACCAGGCGACCCTGGACGCATTCACGGACGCGACCGGTGTCGGGGTGAACATCCAGGTCTACGGCTCCACGGAGGAGATGGAGGCGCTGATCCGGGCCGGCAACAGCGGCGTCGACATCGCTGTGCCCAGCCAGTACGCGATCCAGGGCTGGACCGCCGACGGGCTCCTCGAGCCCCTCGACTACAGCCGACTACCCGGTGTGGACCTGTCCACCTGGGATCCGCTGTTCGTGAACCAGGACTTCGATCCCGGCAACGCCTACACAATCCCCAAGAACTGGGGCACGACGGGCTTCGCATTCTGGTCGGACGAGGTGTCGCCGGCGCCCGCCAGCTGGGCCGACTTCTTCCGGATGGCCGGCGAGGACGCGTACAGCGGCCGGTTCCAGATCGTGGACCACCAGATCTCATCCATGGGATCGGCGGCGGTGGCCATGGGCTACTCGCTCAACACCATCGATGAGACCGAGTTGAACGCGGTCGCGGACATGCTCATCGCTCTCAAGCCAGAGCTGTTCGCCATCAACTCCGATGTCGAGCCGGCGCTGCGCAATCGTGACTCGCTGGCCACCATCGCCTGGACGGGCAACGGCGTGGCCGTGGTCCGGGACAACCCGGACACCGCCCAGTATGTCGTCGCCAGCGACGGTGGCGAACTGTGGTTGGACTCGTGGGGCATCGCCGCGGATGCGCCACACAAGGACGCCGCGTACGCGTTCCTGGACTTCATCCTCCAGCCGGAGAACAGCGCCGCGGACACGGCGTTCTCGCTGTTCCCGCACGCCAACCCGGCCGTGCTGCCACTGCTGCCCCCGGAGGTCAGCGGCAACTCTGTCATCTACCCGCCCGCGGAACTGCTGCAGACGCTGACGATCTCGAACGCGGAGGCGTACAACAGTCAGCTGCGCTCGGATACCTGGGCACGCATCAAGTCCTCCTGACCCTGGCCGGGGCCCGCGAGATCGGAGCAGGCGTCCGTGCGTGAGCGCGCGCGGGCCCTGCTGCTCCTGCCCGCGGGCATCTGGTACGCGCTGCTCCTCGTGGCACCGCTCGTGGTGCTGCTGGTCTTCTCGTTCGGCACCCGCGGTCCCAACGGGGGCTACGTGCCCGGGTTCACGCTCGATCAGTACTTGCAGATCCCCACCCGCATCACCCCGCTCATCAACACGGTCTGGTACGCGACGCTGGGCACCGTCGCGTGCCTCGTCGTGGCATACCCGCTGGCCTACTACCTCGCTACGCGCGGCGGCAGCCGTCGGTTCATCCTGCTGGCGCTCGTCGTCGTCCCGCTGTGGACCAGCTTCCTCATCCGGACCTATGCCTGGATGTTCATCCTGGGCAGCAACGGCGTCCCACAGATCTGGGACGAGCTCGGCCTCGGCCGGCTGGTGCTGCTCAACACGCCGTTCGCGATCACGCTGGGCATCGTCTACAACTACCTGCCGCTGATGATCCTGCCCTTGTTCGTGAACCTTGATCGGCTCGACCGATCGTTGCTCGAAGGGTCTCGGGACCTGGGTGCCGGCCCCTTCGCGACGTTCCGGCAGGTCACCCTGCCGTTGTCGCTGCCGGGCATCGCCAGCGGTTGCCTGCTGGTGTTCATCCCGGCGATGGGGGAATACCTCATCCCGGTGCTCCTTGGTGGCGGCAAGACCTACTTCCTGGGCAACGCCCTGGCAGACCTGTTCCTGCAATCGCGCAACTGGCCCTTCGGCTCGGCCATCGGCACGGCCTTCGTGTTCATGATGCTGGTGGTCGTCGTCCTGTACGCGGTGCTCACGGCGCGTCTCGCCCGGCATCGACCGGACGTACAGCTGCTATGACACTCCAGCGCTGGATCGACCGTGGCCTGCGATGGTGGACCCTGGGGGTGTATGTCTTCCTGTTCCTGCCCATCCTCGTGGTCATCGTGTTCAGCTTCAACGAGGGCAGGCACGTGGCCCAGATCACCGGCTTTTCGATGCGTTGGTACGAGGAGGCCTGGACCAACCAGTTCGTGGTCCGGGCGCTCCGCACCAGCCTCACCATCGCGTTCGTGTCCGCCGCCATCGCGACCGTCATCGGCACCCTCTCCGCGATCGCCATGAACGGCGCACGACCGGCAGTCCGCACGACCTTCGAGTTGCTCGTGTACGTGGCCATCATCGTGCCCGGCATCGTCATCGGGATCTCCACGCTCATCTTCGCCGTAACGGCGTTCGACCTCGTCAACCCGGTCATCGCAAGCCTGCTGCCAGGTGACCCCCCGCAACTGACCCTCGGCCTGGGGACCGTCATCGCGGCCCACGCGATGTTCACCTCGGCCATCGTCAACGTGCTCGTGCGCACGCGCATGGCGGGCATGGACCGGACCCTTGTCGAAGCCTCGTCCGACCTGTACGCGTCGCCCTGGCGCACCTTCCGCCAGGTGACCATCCCCCAGCTTCGACCGGCCATCGTCGCGGGCTTCCTGCTGGCCTTCACCTTCAGCTTCGATGACTTCATCGTGGCGTTCTTCACGTCCGGTCAGGACCAGACGCTGCCCATCTTCCTGTTCGCGCAGATCCGCAGGGGCGTGACACCCGTCGTCAACGCCATCGCGACGGTGCTGCTGGTCGTGACCGTGGTCACGCTCGTGTCTGCCTGGCTGGTGGGTACGCGGCGCAATCGTTGACCGACACAGGCGCCCGGATCCACGCCGTGAATGCCCCGGCTCGTCCGCGCCGTGGGGCTGCGTGTCTTCCGCCGGGGACCCGTCGCCGGGCGCGCTGCACCGGCCGGCGGCCCCGAACGCTAACGCGCCGTTGATCGGCCGTTGATCGACGTATCCCACCATCGGGGCATCGCCGCGATCGGCGAGCTGCGACTCCCCCTCGGGCGTCCCGTCGGCCTGGGTACCGCGGACGCCCGTTTCCGCTCGTTCCTTCGGGGAGGTGGTGACGGCCGGTCATCCCTCCCCGCATCCTTGTGCCCGGGTACCGATGGCGGCGGAGGCGGATGGTAGGCTCTCGGGCGTGGCACGCCGCACGACATCGACCCCCAAGCCGCCAGCATCGTCTGCCGTGACGCGCCCGAGTGGCCGCTCCGCGGACGTCGGCCGGGGCACCGTGGCGCCGTCCACGTGGGGCCTGGGTGACGGCCAGGCCATCCCGTGGGAGTACGCGCCGGCGCCCGAGTCGCGGGATGTGGTCACCATCGCGGACCGCTACGACCTGTTCATCGGCGGTCAGGACGTCCGGTCCCACGGCGGGAAGACGTTCATCACCCTCGACCCTGCGACCGAGGAGCCCCTCGCCGCGATCGCCATGGCGGACACGGTCGACGTGGACCGCGCCGTGGCCGCCGCACGTTCGGCGTTCGAGACCAGCTGGGGTCGGATGCCCGGCCGTGAACGCGCCAAGTAC